>JAGRHX010001050.1 GCA_020444775.1 Gammaproteobacteria bacterium | reverse complement strand
CGCCGAGAATCCAGCCAAGCGCTTCATGCCGCAGAGCGGGCGGGTGGACTGGATCGAGTATGCGCCACATTCGACGCGGGTCGATACCGGTGTCGCCGCCGGCAACGAGATAACCCCTTTCTATGACCCGATGATCTCCAAGATCATCGAGTATGGTGAGGACCGCACGGCCGCTTTGAAGCGGCTCAAGCGTACCCTCGATCACACCCATGTCGGCCCGCTGACCACCAACATCGGCATGCTGCGCGCCCTGTGCAGACACGCGCGTTGGTGCGAGCGGCCGGTGGACACCGAGTTCCTCGAGCGCAGCATCGACGAGCTCGAGCCGCCGCGCATGGACGCCAGCACCGCGCTGCTGGCGGCGGCATTCTGGTTGGCGGACACCCGCCGCAATCGCCATCCGGGTGCGTCACCCTGGGCGCTGCTGAACGGTTTCCGGCTGAACGCCGACCCGCGTCAGCAGATCCTGCTGGAGTTGGACGGCGAGCAACACCTGGCCATCATCGAAGGCACCGCCGGGCAACGCAGGATCATCCTCGACGACGTGAGCCTGACCGCGGACGGGCATCGTAGCGCCGATCACACCCTGTCCCTGAACCGCGCCGGTCTGACCCATCTGGTCAAGGTCCGGGAGGCTGGCGACCGCTTGTATCTGCTCGCCGACGGCGAAGAGGCAGTGGTCACGGTGCTCGAGCGCGCACGTCGTTCGGCGGCGGGCGACGCACTCGAAGACCGCCTGATCGCGCCCATGCCCGGCAAGATCGTATCGGTGATGGTCAAGGCCGGCGATGCGGTGCGCAAGGGCCAGGCCTTGCTGGTGCTCGAAGCGATGAAGATGGAGCACACGATCAACGCGCCACAGAACGGCACCGTGCTCGACGTGCGCTTCGGTCCCGGTGAGCAGGTCACCGATGGTGACCTGCTGATCGAGCTCGGCGAATGAGGCCGACGAGCCACTCACAGGCACATCCCACAGGGACATCCCAAATGGACATCCCAAATGGACATCGATGAGCTTAAGCGCCGACTGGCCCGGTTCGCCGCCGAGCGTGACTGGGACCAGTTTCACTCGCCAAAGAATCTGGCCATGGCGCTGAGCGTGGAGGCCAGTGAGCTGCTGGAGCTCTACCAGTGGCTGAGCGAAGAGCAGTCGCGACGCACGGCCGAAGACCCGGTGCTGTTCCAACGGGTCTGCGAGGAGCTTGCCGACATCCAGATCTATCTGCTGCGGCTCGCCGACAAGCTCGACGTCGACCTGGCCAGGGTGGTGGACGCGAAGATTGCGGCCAACGCACGCAAGTATCCGGTCGCGCTCAGCAAGGGCCGCTCGACCAAGTACACCGACCTGTCCTGAACAGCCCCCGCGGTCCGGAGCAGCTCGATCAGCCGCGCGACCGGCGGCGCACGCCCGCGAGCACGACCAGTGCGCCGGATAGCAGCGCAAAGGCCGGCGGCACCGGGACCTGGTTGATTCGATCGGTCGAGATCGTGATGCCGATCTGCACCGAGGTCGACTGCCCCTCTTCGGTCGTGAAGCCCACGCAGCCGACACCGGCACCCGAGGCCACGCACTCCTCGTCCAACAGCCTGGAGATGGCCTGCTGGTCGGTCGGAAAGATACTCACGAAGTACTCCACCGCATCGACAGTGAACAGCCGGTCGATGGTCTCCGCCCCGGCCACGAAGATGTCGCGACACGGACGCGGCGTATCACCCGCGCAGGTGCGGGTGTCGTTCTCGATGAAGTTCTGCAGGTTCGCGGTCTCGTTGAAGACGATCGGCATCTCCAGTGACAGGCTCGTGCCTGCACCGGAGCCATCGTTGGCGGTGAGGTTGACCGTCATGGCCAGCGTGGTCGCCGAGAAATCCGGCGAACGGATTGGATTGTTGTCGTGTGTCAGCGTGAACAGGTTCGAAACCGTCCCCGTCTGGCCGAAGCTCACCCCGTTCGGGCCGACAGTGCGTAATCCCTGTACCCGAACCGGGTTGCTGTCCATGTTCTCCGGCACGCGCAGTCTGCTCGGTCCCTCATCGCCATCGCTCCATTCGAGCAGCGTCGGACTCTTGTAGGCGTCAGCATTCAAGGTGTCGGCGCCCACGAACGCGGCGTTGACGTCCACGTCCCAGCGTCCCACCACCGCCGCGTTCGCGCCTGCCGCGAAGAAAAGGCAGGCGAGCGCCCACGACAATGCACTCAAGCTCAGCGACTCGTTCTGTATTGCTCGCATCGGAAGATCCGCTCGTGATTCAAGGTGCGGTACCCTCCACGGAGGGCCCTGAAGATAGGCTCGCCACCCTGCGCTCGATGACGATATCCTCCCTGAATCGCCAGTCGTGACCGTCCGCGCCCCGGCTCTGCGCAGCACACACGGCACCGGCAACGAGGCGCGTCCATGGCGAAGGATTCTACTTCACTTCCAGGGCGCGAGTAAAAAACATTTCGTCTCTATACCGTCGTTACCGAACACTATTTCTGGCTATCCAGAGCATGCAGCGCCGGGCAGCACAGACAGACGCGGTTCCCGATCATCGTGTCGGCTCGATGTCCCGCTCGCCCGCAGCAAAGGTAGCTGCCGGTTTGCGCGCCATGGCCCTGGCGATCGCCCTCGGCGCACCGCAACCGTGCACTGCCGACGGCACGACCATGGCATCGGACAGTCGCCGCACCGAAGCGTCCCGGAGCTTCGCGCGCATCAACATGCACGAGCATATCCACACGACCGCCGAGGCCGTGACGCTGCTGGATGCAATGGGTATGAGCGGTGTCGAGCACGTGGTGTTGCTCGGCAGCCCGAGGCTGGTCTTCGAAGGCGGACCACGGCGCTTCGACGAGCATGACCTCAACAATGCGCGCATTCTCTCCGTGCAGAACGCAGCACCGGACCGATTCAGCGCGTTCGTCACGCTGGATCCGAGCGATCCGAGACGACTGGCCAAGCTGCGCGGCTACGTCGACGCAGGTGCACGTGGCGTCAAGCTCTACAGCGGCCATCTGCACCTGCATGGAGCCGCGTTGGATACGCCGGACATGCACGCGGTCTACGCCTACGTGCAGGACCACACGCTGCCGCTGATGTTGCACGTCAACCTACGCCATTATGCGGCCGAGCTGGAATCGCTGCTCAGCGCGTTTCCGCGGCTCGAGCTGATCATTCCGCATCTGGGCGTCTGGGCGGGACGCCTGTCCGACCTGGATGAGCTGCTGGTTCGCCATCCAAACGTGTATCTGGATTTCAGCTTTGGCAGCCGCCCCGATTACGTGCTCGCCGGTCTTCGTCTGCTGTCTGGACGACACCAGAGCTTCCGCGAGTTCTTCAGCCGACATCGGCACCGCATCGTGTACGGCACCGACGTCGTCGTCCGCAAGCAGCACAAAGCCGCCGCGATAGCCGATCTCTTCTGGTGCTACCAACGGGCCCTCGAACGTCACAAGTATCGTTGTGCACTGGCCGCCGATGAGGAGCTTCTCGGCCTGGCACTCGATGAGCCGACGCTACGTGCGATCTACGAGGTCAATCCAAGACGATTGCTGGCCCTCGACCCGACGCGCTGAATACACTCGAAGCATGCGCCGCACGGAGAGAGCGGCGCAGCCCGCTGCATGAATCGCCCCACATCCGTGGGTCCGGACAGCTAGAAGGTATCGGCGCCACCGCCGCCAGTTCCGCCACCCCCGCCTGTGCCACCGCCGCCGGTGTCGCCACCCCCGCCTGTGCCACCG
>JAGRHX010001049.1 GCA_020444775.1 Gammaproteobacteria bacterium | reverse complement strand
ATCTGCTCTACGCGCGCGCGATGCTCGCGGTGCGTGGCGACCGCATGGAGCAGGTCGAGGCGGATCTGCGTAGCATCCTCAGCCGTGAGCCTGACAACGCCGATGCGTTGAATGCGCTCGGGTATACCCTGGCGGACAAGACCGACCGCTACGATGAAGCCCTGGAACTGGTCAAGCGTGCCTATGAGCTGCGGCCCAACGATCACTACATCGTCGACAGCATGGGCTGGATAATGTATCGGCTGGGTCGATACAGACAGGCGATCGAGCATCTGCGCCGGGCCTTCGAGCTGCAGGCCGATCCAGAGGTCGCCGCACACCTGGGTGAGGTGTTGTGGGTCAGCGGAGATCGAAACGGGGCGCGTGAGGTATGGGAAGCGGCGCTGGAGAAGCAGCCGGACGACGAGCGGCTGCTGGATGTGATCAAGCGGTTCGGACTGTAGTGGTCGAGCCGATCGTCGAAATGTGTCGCGCGGCGTTCGGCGGCGACCCGCGTCGTGGCGTGAGGCGGGTCCTGCTGTTCCTGTTCGCCTGGACAAGCCTGTCGCTGCTGTCGGGCTGCAGCACGCTCGGTGCCGATTCGCAGCTCGAGGATCGCGCGGCGTTGGCGCGCCTGCAGCAGCGCATCGATGGCCTCGCCGCGGTCCAAAGCTGGCTCGCGGTCGGGCGTATGTCGGTGCTCAACGATCGTGAGGCCTATCAAGCCGGTGTGCGTTGGCGGCAGGAACCGGGCCTGTCCGAGCTGAACCTGGTGGGGCCGCTGGGCCAGGGGCGTGCGCGGATCCGTAGCAGCGCCGATGGCGCGGTGGTCGATACCGGGGACGGCAAGCATCTGCAGGCTGAATCGCCGGAGGCGCTGATGCAGTCCGAGTTCGGCTGGAGCGTGCCGCTCGCCGGTCTGGAGCATTGGATGCTGGGGCGTCCCGCGCCGGAGACGATTGCCGGTCGGGTCGATGCCTTCGAGCTGGACAGCGTGGGGCGTCTGAGCCGCCTGCAACAGCACGGCTGGTCCATACAGTATCTGGACTACGTCCCGGTGAGTGGTCTGGAGCTGCCCGAGAGGATGGTCCTCGAGCACGGTGATCTGAGTTCCAAGATCGTCGTCAATCGCTGGCAGATATCCGGTTGAAGGAGCAGCGCGGCACGTCGGCGGGGCCGGGCGACGCATCGGCGCCGGTGAGCATCCCGGCGGCCGCCGTGGTTGATGCTCGATCGGCGCCGGAGAACCCTCCGCCCGGCGGCTACCAGATGCCGGACACCCTGGCGTTGGACGCACCCGCAAAGCTGAACCTGTTCCTGCACGTGGTCGGACGGCGGCCCGATGGTTACCACGAGCTGCAGACCTTCTTCGTGTTCGTCGATCTTTGTGATCGCATCGAGCTCCAGCGCACGGCCGATGGCAGCGTTGAACGGAGCAACGAGGTGCCCGGGGTCGTCGAGAGCGAGGACCTCGTGGTGCGCGCGGCGCACGCGCTGCGTGTTGCCAGCGGCGCGTGTCCCGGAGTACGTATCGGGGTAGACAAGCGTATCCCGATGGGTGGTGGACTGGGCGGTGGCAGCTCGGACGCGGCTGCCGTGTTGTTGGGGCTGAACCGTCTTTGGGGACTGGGCTGGCCGGCTTCCAGACTGGCGGAGATCGGTCTGCGGCTGGGGGCTGACGTGCCGGTGTTCGTGCACGGTCAGGCGGGTTTTGCCGAGGGCGTGGGCGAGCGGCTCACGCCGGTGTTGCTGGATCCAGGCTGGTTCGTGATCGTCCAACCGCGTTGTCATGTGTCGACGGCAGAAATTTTTGCCGCCCCCGAGTTGACACGAGATGCGCAGCGGTTGACCATACGCGACTTCCTTGCGGGCGGCAGGTTCACGACCGACGGCAAGCCGAGCGTCGCGGCCATCCTCGCGGCGACTCGAAATGACTGTGAGCCGGTAGCCCGGGCCAGGCACCCACTGTTGGATCGGGTGATGCGGTCCGTCGCACAAACGCTCCGTGAGCTGCGTGTGTCGGAGCCGGCCGAGTATCGCGAGAGCGTGCTGCGGATGACCGGCACCGGCGCCTGCTGCTTCGTGACGGTGCGCAGCGAGGCCGCTGGACAGCGGTTGCAGCAGCAGCTGCGAGCGCGGCTCGCATCGACCGACGCGGCGGTGCACATCGCTCACGGTGCAACAGGCTCGGCGGCGGCGGGCGTCGTACCAGCGTGACGGCACGCTGTGACGGTCGTCCTGGTAGGTCGCTTCATTGATCGAGCGTGCCTGCGGCGCGCGGAGTGAACCGGCCCGGCGCGGCCTGTTCACGAGAGTAGGTTTTAGGGGTATAGCCAAGCGGTAAGGCATCGGGTTTTGATCCCGCGATCCCTGGTTCGAATCCAGGTACCCCTGCCATTTTTTTCCACCGTTTCCATCGACATCGAACACTTGGACTATCTGGTTCGGACCTCATCCGCTCGTGTGGCTGTCTGATTCGAAGCCCGGTCTGGCGAATACGGGTTTGACAAATACGATGCGCTCAGCCATGGCAAAAGACGGTTTCTCCGCAGACGAGCTGGCCCTGGACAGTGCCATGATCGTGTTCTCCGGCACCGCGAACCGTCCGCTGGCCGAGGCCATCGTCAAACGCCTGCGGCTGCCGTTGGGCAAGGCCATCGTCGATCGCTTCAGCGATGGCGAGGTGATGGTCGAGATCATCGACTCGGTACGCGGCAAGGACGTCTTCATCGTCCAGCCGACCTGCCAGCCCACCAATGAGAACGTGATGGAGCTGATGATCATGCTCGACGCCCTGAAACGGGCCTCGGCGCATCGGGTCACGGCGGTCATTCCGTATTTCGGCTATGCCCGACAGGATCGCAGACCGCGTGCCCAGCGGGTCTCGATCTCGGCAAAGGTGGTGGCCAACATGATCTCCTCGGCGGGTGCCGACCGGGTGTTGACGCTCGATCTGCACGCCGACCAGATCCA
>JAGRHX010001048.1 GCA_020444775.1 Gammaproteobacteria bacterium | reverse complement strand
ACGTCGACCCCAACGTCGACCCCAATATCGGTCGCACAGCACCCCGGCGATGCCTCGCTCGCGGTCAACCCGATTACCCTCGAGGTGGTCACTGAAAGCCTCATTGCCATCGTCAAGGAGATGCGCGCCACCATCATTCGCGCCTCTTACTCGTCGGTGATCTACGAGTTCGACGATTTCTCCTGCGCTCTGTTCGGGCCGGATGGCGAGATGGTGGCGCAGTCGTGGGACCACCCCGGCCACGTGCTGCCGCTGCCCTGGGGCGTGCGCTGCGCGCTGGATGACTTCGAGGGCGACCTGCACCCCGGTGACGTGATCCTGCTGAACGATCCCTATCGGGGCGGGACCCATCTGAACGACGTTACCCTGGTGTTTCCGGTATTCGACGAGGCCGGCAACCTCATGATCTTCCCGGCGGTGCGCGCGCACTGGGTCGACGTCGGCGGCATGGTGCCTGGCAGCTACTCCGGCTTGTCGACCAACATCTATCAAGAAGGGGTCCGCATCCCGCCCATCAAGATCTACGAGCGTGGCCGGCCCAACCGCTCGGCGCTGCTACTGCTGATGTCCAACATGCGGGTGCCCGAGGAGCGCGAGGGCGATCTGAACGCCTCGATGGGCGCCTGCAAGGTTGCCGAGAACCGCATTCGCAAGCTGTACACCAAGTACGGCCAGGACATGGTGCTGGCCTGCGTGCGGCTGCATCTGGACCGCACCGAGCGTCGGCTGCGCGAGAAGATTGCCGACCTGCCGGACGGTGACTACTACTACGAGGACTACCTCGAGTATTTCAACGAAGGCGTCTTCGACCCCGTGCTGGTGCGGCTCAAGCTGAGCGTGGTCGGTGATCAGATCATCGCCGACTTCGACGGCACCAATGTGCAGGTGCCGGGCGTGGTGAACTCCTCGCTGGCGGTGACCGGGGCCGGCGTGTTCGTGGCGGTGAAGTCGACGCTTGACCCGGGCGGCGCGGTCAATCATGGCGCGTTCCGACCCATTGAGCTGAAGGCTCCGCCCGGTACCGTGGTCGACGTGCGCAACGATGCGCCGGCTGGTGCGCACGGCGAGGTCCGCAAGCGCGGGGTATCGGTCGCCCTGGGGGCGTTATCGCAGATCATCCCGGAGTTGGTGTCGGGCGACCTGTGCGGCTCGTCCTTTCCCAACGCGATCGGCGGCTTCAACCGGCGGCGCGGCCGTCAGTATGTGTACTACGAGTCGCCGAGCGGCGGCAATGGCGGCTTTCTCGAGAACGACGGCCCCAGCACGATGGGCAACATCGACTTCGGCAACCTGCCGACCATCCAATCGGCCGAATCGATTGAGAGCGAGATGCCGATCTTCGTCGACGGCTACGAGCTTCGCACCGACTCGGGCGGCGAAGGTGCGAGCCGTGGCGGACTGGGCATGCGCCGCGCGGTGCGCGTGGTCGATGACGAGGCCTCGTACTCGGTGTTGAGCGACCGGGCGGTGTTACCCCCTTACGGTGTGCTGGGTGGCGGCAGCGGCGCTACGTACCAGGTTTCCGTGCTTCGCGGCGGCGAGGAGCATCACTTCGACACGCCCGGTAAGGTGACCGGCCACCCGGTCCGTCGCGACGACGTCGTGGTGATGCGCTCGTCCGGCGGCGGCGGCTACGGCGATCCGTTGTCACGCGAGCCCGAGATGGTGAGGCTCGACGTGCTCAAGGGCTATGTGAGCCGCGAGCGTGCGCGCGATGGCTACGGTGTGGTGTTGACAGCCAACGATGGTATCGACGAGGCCGCCACCCAGGCTCGCCGGCGCGAGCTGGCGGCTGCGCGTTGCCGTGCGCGCATCCTCGCCGACGATGCGTGGCAGCCCTACAGCGGGAAACGCGGCCGGCACCGACTCATCGAGCTGTCGCCCGCTCTGGCGGGTCGGCTAGCCGTCACCGACGATGATTTCCTCGAGATCCTCGGGCGCAATCCGGCGCCCTTGCGCGGCTGGGTTCGGATCGCCGAGGGCCGCGGTGATGAGTGCCTGCGCATGGACGAATTCGGTCGGCGCGTGCTTGGTGTCGCCGACGGCGACGAGGTGGTGCTGAAAGCCGTGGCGACGCCGGTCGTACGCAAGGGGATGGCCACCTGATGCAACCTGTCAATCCATCTGGCAACGCGCCGCCGCCATCGCCCTACAGCCACGGTGCGCTGGTCGAGGGGCGCATCCGACTGCTGCACACCGCCGGTCAGGTCGGCAGACTGGCGGACGGCAGCATCGCGGTTGGATTCGAGGCGCAGTGCAACCAGGCCTGGCGCAACCTCAGGAATGTGCTTCGCGAAGGCGGCATGGACATGGCCGACGTGGTGAAACTGACCTTCTTTCTGGTCGACCGCGACGACATGGCTGTGATGCGTCAGATCTGGGACCAGATGGTGGGCGAGCACCGGCCGCCAGCGACCATGCTGATCGTCGCCGGGCTCGGCCGCCCGGAGGTGGTATTCGAGATCGAAGCGGTCGCGGCCCAGACGATCAACACCTAGGGGAAGCCCGGCGCTACGACATTCGCGTGCGATTTCCCGAGCAGCACACGGATGTGCTGCTTGAAATTGACGACGCGGATCGCTGACTTCGGGAGCGGTCGGTGGGCTATGCTCGGCGTCCTCGACCCCGCATGCAGCCCTTGCCTGGCCTCCATCGCGAGCTGACCTGCCATCAACGTCCCAGATAGCTGCGCAGCAATTCGGGATTCCCCATCAGCTCGGCGCCCGGCGCGGATAGCGCCACCTCGCCGTTGCGCAGCACGTGCGCCTCGCTCGCCAGCGCGGCGGCCACACCGACGTTCTGTTCGACCAGCAGCACCGTCATGCCACGCTCATGCAGCACACGGGTCGCCTCGACCATCTCCGTGACCAGCTTCGGCGA
>JAGRHX010001047.1 GCA_020444775.1 Gammaproteobacteria bacterium | reverse complement strand
CAGCGGGTGGCGCGTGGCGTGGCGTTGGTGGTGCAGTCGAACGCCATGGCGCTGAATCTGCTGCGGCAGCGCCGTGGACTGCCGATCGCCTATCTGATCTCGGTGGGCGAGCAGAGCACGGTCGGCGCGGTGAGCATCCTTCGTGCCCTGCTACAGGACGAGCGGGTCAGCGCCATCGGTCTGCAGGTCGACGACACCCTGGACGTGGCGCAGCTGGAACGTGCGATGGCGCTGGCGCACACGCGTCGGGTGCCGGTGGTGGGGCTGGACCCGGGGACCCTGCAGTTGACCGCGACCCGCGATGCTGCCGCGGAGCCGAGCGCGTCGGGGAGCCTGCCCCACGCGCAGCTGATGACCGCTCTGCTGCAACGACTGGGTATCGTTCGGGTGCGCGGCGAGACACGCCTCATCGAGACCTTGAAGCTGTTGCACACGACCGGGCCACTGAGCGGACCACGGGTCGGCGTGCTGGCCGCGTGTCACGAGGACGCCATGGCTCTGCATGTCAGCGCCAGCGAGTCGGGGTTGGCGCCCGGCCAATGGCATGACGAGCCGCATCGACGCCTGGCCTGGGCCCTGGAGTCCGCCAGCGATGCGCTCGACCCGCCGCGTGTCGAAACCTCGCTGAAGCTCGCCGGGGCGGTGTTGGATGGACACTTCCGCCAGCTCGACGAGGCGGATGTGAGCAGCGCGGATGGTGCGCGCGCCGTCGCCGTTCTGGCGTTGAGTCAATACGATGACGGCGACTGCCTTGAGCCTGCCTGTGACGGTGGACTCGCTCGCGTCTACACGCGACTGCTCGACCGCTTCGTGGACCAGGCGCGAGCTCAGGGACGTCCTGCGGTGGTCGTGGCCGGACAGCGAGATGCGCTGCCCGAGGCGCTGGCGCTGCGCTTGATGACTGACGGGGTGGTGCCGCTGATCGGCACCGAACCGGCCTGTGAAGCGCTGGCGGCAGCGGTCAGACTCGGTCGTCATGAGCCCGGTGAGCCACTGCTGCTGCCGGAGATGCTGCGCAGGCGTTCGGATGCGAGGCCCGCTGGCGAACGCCGGGTCTCGCCCGGGATCCGCGGTGTGCGCGAGATGCTGACCCCGGACGAGGCGCGGCTGAAATCGCAGCTTGCCAACTTCGGGGTGCGGATTCCGCCGGGCATCGTCTGCGAGGACGCGAACGCGGCGATCGCCGCGCTCGAGCAGTTCGCAGGTCCGGTCAGCCTGAAGCCGGTCGGGCTGGCGGCTGCCCTCAGTGAGGTTGGAAGCTGGCAGGGTCTACAGGACAAGACCGAGGTGCGTCGTGCCTTCCAGTCGCTGGCTCGGCAAGGGGCCCAGGTGCTGGTCGAGCCGGTCTATGCCCAGCCGCTTCTCGAACTCCGTCTGGGGCTGCGGCGCGATGCCAGGTTGGGCGCCTATATGCTCATCGGTACCCGGGACGCGAGCGGTCGCCAGGCCGCGCCGCCGGGGATCGTGCTGCTGCGCGCCACGCGCGCGCAAATCGAGCGGGCAGTGGCCGAGCTGTGTCTGCTGGACCCGCCTGATGCCTGGCCGGCGTTCGCCGACCAGGTCGCGCTCCGGCCGCGTGCCACTACCGTTGTCGGCGAGGACGAGACCCCGACGCCGCTCTCCGAAGAGCGCCTCGCGGCGCTACGCGCGAGTGTCATCGGCTCCGTGGTCGATTCGGCGCTGGCGCTGCAACGCTATGCGATGGAGAACATGGAACGCATCGACGCTCTGGACATAGACCCGCTGGTGGTGCGTGTAGAGGATCTGTGTGCCTACGCGATGAACGTCAAGGTCCGGCTGAGCCGTGGGCAACGGGGCGCTCGGCGCGGCTGAGCTGGATCTTTGCGGACCTTGCGATGCGTAACAGTGCTGCACATGGCTGTCGGCCCATTGATGGTTCGGCGCCGCCTCGATCCCTTGATGGGCCGCGCTCATGGTCATGACCATCGTGCCCGCTGGCAATTGAGGTTGGGCAATTGAGGCTGGGCAATTGCCGCTGGGTAATCGACGTCGGGTAATCGAC
>JAGRHX010001046.1 GCA_020444775.1 Gammaproteobacteria bacterium | reverse complement strand
CGGACTCGACGCCCGGGTGCGTGCGTACAATCAGGCCCGATTCCTGCGCGAGGACGGCGTGATCATGGTCGCGACCATTGCCTTCGGCATGGGTATCGACAAGCCGGACGTGCGTTTCGTCGCGCATCTGGACCTGCCCAAGAGCATCGAGGCCTACTACCAGGAAACCGGTCGCGCCGGTCGCGATGGTGAGCCGGCGGACGCCTGGATGGCCTATGGTCTGCAGGACGTGATCCTGCTGCGTCAGATGGTCGAGGGGTCCGAGGCCAACGACGAGCGCAAGCGCGTGGAGATGCGCAAGCTGGACGCGCTGCTCGGCTATTGCGAGGTGACCAGCTGCAGACGTCAGGTGTTGCTGGCCTACTTCGGCGAGACCCTCAGCGCGCCGTGCGGCAACTGCGACACCTGTGTGAATCCGCCCGAGCTGTTCGATGCCACCGAGGCATCGCGCATGGCGCTGTCCTGTGTCTATCGCACCGGTCAGCGTTTCGGGTCCGGCCATCTGATCGACGTGCTGCTCGGTAAGGACAACGATCGGGTCCGGCGCCTGGGTCATGACCGGCTGAGCGTGTTCGGTATCGGCAAGGTGTTGGACAACAACGGTTGGCGGGCGGTGTTTCGCCAGCTGGTGGCCCGACGTCTGCTCAGCGTCGACCTGGAGGGCTTTGGCACCTTCGCCCTGACCGAGCGGGCGCGTCCGGTGCTGCGTGGCGAGGAATCGGTGCATCTGCGGCGTGACGTGATGGCGGCCCGTGCGGCTCGTCCGGCACGCGCCGAACGTACGAGCCAGGATCAGACCCCGTTGGACGAACCGGCCCAGCGGCTGTTCGAGCACCTACGGGAATGGCGCCTGGCGCTGGCCCAGGAGCAGGGCGTGCCGCCGTACGTCATCTTTCACGACGGCACCTTGCGGAGCATCGCGCGGATGGCGCCGCGGACCCTCTCGGCGCTGCGCGACATCTCCGGGGTGGGGGACAAGAAGCTGGAACGCTACGGGCAGATGATCCTCCAGACCATCGCCACGCACGGCCGCGCGCACGACGAGATCTACGAGCAGGTCTGAGCGCGGACGCTCACGCCGCCGAACGAGCTTTGGTCATCTCCGCTTCGACCAGCCCCGCAAGGGTCGCGAGCGCGTTCTCGATGGGCTCGCTCCAGGGATGGCCGCAGCTCAGCCGCAGGCAGTGGCGATAGCGACCGCTGGCAGCGAACAGGTCACCGGGCGCGAAGCACACGCCCTCGGCCAGCGCGCGCTCGAACAAGGCCCGGCAGTCGAGCGCCGCGGGCAGCTCCAGCCACAGGACGAAGCCACCCGCCGGATTGCTGACCCGGGTGCCGGCGGGAAACAGCGACTGGATGCCACGGCGCATGCGTTCGATGTTGTCCTCGAACTGCCGACGCAGACGGCGCAGATGCGCGTCGTAGCCACCGCCCGAGAGAAAGCCGGCCAGCGCGACCTGCGGTAACGCCGGTCCGCACAAGGAGGTGGTGAGCTTGGCCATCAGCAGCTGCGACATGCGGGCGCCGGCCGCTAGCCAGCCGACACGGTAGCCGGGTGCCAGGGTCTTGGAGAACGAGCTGCAGTAGATGACGTCACGATCGTTGGCCAGGGTGATGAAGGGTCTGGGCCGCTCGGCGCCGAAGTAGATCTCACCGTAGATATCGTCCTCGATCAGCGGCACCTCGTGTCGGGCCAGCAGATCGAGGATGGCCAGCTTGCGTGATTCCGGAATGGTGCAGCCCAGCGGGTTGTTGAAGCTGGATGCAAACAGACAGGCCTTGATGCCACCGTGCCCGAGCGCCTGCCTCAGGGCATCGAGATCGATGCCGGTGTCGGCGTGGGTCGGCAGCTCCAGCACCTTCAAGCCCAGGGCTTCGATGAGATGCAGCAGACCGAAGTAGGTGGGCGATTCGATGGCGATGGTGTCACCAGGGGTGGCCACGGCGCGTAGCGCGAGATTCAGCGCTTCGGTGCAGCCACAGGTGATGATCATCTCGTCGGGGTCCAGCGCCTGGCCCACCCGCATCGCGCGCCGCGCGATCTCCTGGCGTAGCTGCGGGTCGCCGCGGAGCTGGGTGTAGCCGTTGTAGCGCTTGCCCTGGGTACGCGCGGCGCGGGCCAGCAGCCGGTCCAGGCCTCCCGTGGCCAGCAGGCTGGCATCTGGCACGGCGCAGCCCAGCGGGGCCATGCTCGGATCGCCGGCACGCTCGAACAGCTCCATCACCAGATTCGAGATCGAGACCTCGCCGGGTACCTGCGGTGGCTGGCTCATCGCCGGCTCGGGCAGCCGGACTCGTGGCCGTGCGCTGACGAAGAAGCCGGAGCGTGGCCGGGCCTCGAGAACGCCGCGGTCCTCGAGCAGCCTGTAGGCCTGAAGCACCGTGGTCAGACTGGCCCGATGCTGGCGCCCGATCTCGCGCACCGACGGCGCCCGGGAGCCCGGCCTCAGGGTGCCGTTGTCGACCATACGGGTGATGAAAGCGGCCAGCTCCTCATAGCGAAACTGTGGATCTGCACGCATGTCTGGCTCCTTCGATGCAAGCGATGGTGTAGCGAGTGGAGCGTCGATGAGTCCCCTCAGGCACGGTAGCACAGGGTGAAATCCCAGTCTGTTATGGATACAGATCCATGAATCTGTATCTGTCATCCAGGCCGTCGAGTGGCGAGACTTGTCCGGACCTGCAGGCAGGCTCCCATGTGTAGCCCGCGCGCAGGACGCCAGGACGTGGGTCCGGAGAACGACCCCGGGCACACCCGACACAGAGGCCATCGACCATGCCCGACTATCGATATCACACCGTGGATGTCTTCACCGACCAGGTCTTCGGCGGCAATCCACTTGCGGTGTTCGCCCAGGCCGATGGCCTGAGCGGCACGCTCATGCAACAGATCGCCCGCGAGCTCAATCTCTCCGAGACCACCTTCGTGTTGCGCGCCGACAGCGCCGACAACCTGTGCAAGGTGCGGATCTTCACGCCGGCACGCGAGCTCGACTTTGCCGGGCACCCGACCTTGGGCACCGCCCACGTGCTCGCCCAGGTGCTCGCCGAGCAGCTCGAGTCATCCGGGCGGGACGGTGACTCCGGCACGACGCGTCTTCGTCTGGAGGAGCGGGTCGGGCTGGTCGAGGTGGAGCTGCAGGTCGAGGACGCGTGGCGTAGCCGGGCCAGTCTGTGGGCGGCGCGGATGCCAACCGTCACCGCGGTCGCGCCGGAGGCCGCCGCCGTCGCCCGGGTGTTGTCCATCGATGCCGCCGACATCGTCAGCACACATCCGATCGAGATGGTCTCCTGCGGCGCGCCCTTCCTGTTCGTGCCGGTCGACGGGCTGGCGGTGATGAACCGTCTACACGTGCAGAGCACGGCCTGGAGCGAGGTGCTGCGCGGGCACGATCTGGTCGGGGTCTATGTCTGGTGCCGGGAGACGGTCGATCCTGACGTCGACATCCATGCGCGTATGTTCGCTCCGGCCTTTGGTGTGCCCGAGGATCCAGCGACCGGTGGCGCGGCCGCGGCGCTCGCCGGTCATCTGGGCTGGCATCTGCCGGCGCCCGTCGAGCGCCAGCTCTGGCGCGTCGAGCAGGGACTGGAGATGGGTCGACCGAGCCGGCTCGAGGTGGAGGCTCGTTTCGACGCTGGACGGATTGTCGCGGTTCGGGTCGGCGGCGCTTCGGTCACCGTCGGCGAGGGCCTCATCCACCTGCCCGACGCCAGCTGAACCGTTATCGGCGCCGCTACCCTCGCCTCAGCCGCGCGGGAAGGTCAACGCCTCGATCTTGTTGCCGTCCGGGTCGCGGATGAAGGCTCCGAAGTAGTCGGTGACCGCGGCCTTGCGTGGACCCGGCTCGCCATCGCTACGGCCGCCGTCGGCCACGGCGCGCGCATGGAACTCGATGACCGCCTGGGGATCCGGGGCGCGCAGCGCCACATGCAGCCCGGTGTCGTCGTCGACCGTGGCGAGCCGCTCACGCAGATTGAGCCAGAATTCCGGGTAGCGCTTGCCATAGCCGACCGTGCGGTCGGTCTCGGTGAGGCGTTTCAGGCCCAACGGCTCGAGCACTCGATCGTAGAACGCGGCGCTGATGCGAAGATTCGATACCGGGATGGAGATGTGGTCGATCATGGGGCGTGCTCCGTTGCAATCTCTGGACGGAGATTCTGACCGATTCCGAGCGCCCGGGGTGCGCGCAAAGTGCCTCAGGCGCGCAGCGTGGCCGGTCGGATCCGCACCCGCAGATCCCGGTTGTCACGTTGTCTCGGGTCGCGCCGGAAGCCGCTGGCGCTGCGTGGGTCGAGCGGCTTCGGTTGCCCGAAGGCATAGCCCTGGGCGAAATCGATGCCAAGACGCTCCAGGGCCGCGACCACTGACTGGGTCTCGGCGTACTCGGCGACGGTCAGCATGCCGGTAACGCGCGCGACCTCGCGAATGCTCTTGACCATGGTCCGGTCCACCGCGTCCTCGAGCATGTTGCGTACGAACATGCCATCGATCTTGACGATGTCGACCGGCAATTGCTTCAGATAACCGAACGAGGAGACGCCCGAGCCGAAATCGTCGAGTGCGAAACGACAGCCCATGGCACGCAGATCCTTCATCAGTCCCAGCGCCCGATCCATGTTGGTGATGGCCGCGGTCTCCGTGATCTCGAAGCACAGATGATGGGCGAGGCGCGGCGTGCGCTGCAGTCGCTTCTTGAGCAGGTGCTCGATCTCTTCGTCGACGATGGCGTGCGCCGACAGGTTGATGCTGAAGAACTCCTCGCCCAACTGCCCGGAATGGCGGTCCAGCCAGTCAAGGGTCTGCTGCAACACGTGCATGTCGATGCGCGCGGTCAGGTCGAAGCGGTCGGCGGCGCCAAGGAACGCGCCCGGCAGGGCGAGCTCACCGTTCTCCAGCCGCATGCGTACCAGGATCTCGTGGCCCATCGGGTGACCAGCATCGGCCTGGATGGGTACTATGCGCTGCTTGTAGAGGACGAAGCGTGACTCGTCCAAGGCACGGTTGATGCGCGCGACCCAGCTCATCTCGGAACGATTGCGCTGCAGTGCGAGATCGTCCTGCCGCGATACGTAGACTCGCCCGCGGCCCCGATCCTTGGCCGCGTAGCAGGCCGCGTCGGCGGCCTGCATCAGCTCGCTGACGGTGCGTCGATCGCCGTTGGCGGCGATCGGCACCATGCCGATGCTGGCGCCGATGCGAAAGCGCTTGCCCTGCCACTCGAAGCTGAAGGCACGTACCGCCTCACGTACCCGCTCGGCGATACGCTGCCCGAGGCGCTCGCTACAGTCGTAGAGCAATACGCCGAACTCGTCGCCGCCGAGAC
>JAGRHX010001045.1 GCA_020444775.1 Gammaproteobacteria bacterium | reverse complement strand
ATATCCTCTCCTTACTTGGTACGTCGGGTACACGCTCCTACTGATCGTGCCCATTGTGGGTGCCGAGGCCGTTGTCCTATACAAATCCATCGCTGGCATCAGTCCTTTGCGATCGATCGGGCTATCCACGGTCGCGAACTTCGGTTCAACGCTCGTCGGGATCGTGCTCCTCATCGGGTCTTTCTTCTTGGGAGGGCCACCGGACACGACCGAGGCGGATTTGATCACGCTGGTTCTTCTATACCCACTATATGTACTCTCTGTGTGGGTGGAGTATGGGGTGGCTCGGGTCGTCATGCGCAGGACGCCCAAACGGCAGCTCCTGGTCGCGCTTCGAACAGCGAACAAAGTTTCGTACTTCATGCTCGCTGTCGTGTGCGTGGGTAGGATCATCAAGGGGCTGATCGTGCATGGGTATTTCTTCACCAGCAACTCAGTGGGTTTCCCCTAGGCAATTACCCTGGGCAATTACCGATGTGTAAGGTCGTAGGTGTATGGATGCGGCAGGATGCCGAATTCGCATGGACTATTCCCGGTCGCTTCTGAACTTGCTCGATACGCAGGCCGGAAGCCAAAGCCAGCAGGCCAGAGCAATGAATCGATCTGCGGTAATCCCCAGTCTTTTCGCATCGGATCTGCCCGAGACCCTCTGCTTCTATGTGGAGCAGTTGGGCTTCATACAAACTGGCGAGTACCGTGAGAACGACGAGCCAGCGACCTGGGCGGAGGTCAGCCTGGGCGAGGCGCGAATCTGGTTCTTCGGCTGTCCGTTGGACGAGCATCCCACGCCCGTGTTCAGTGGACTGGTGTATGTGTTCGTGCCTGACGTCGACGAGCTGGCGGCACGGCTCAGGGGCAAGCTGAAGTTCGAGTGGGGACCGGAGACTCAGGCTTATGGCCTGCGCGAGCTCGGTATCCGCGATCCGAACGGTTACTACCTGGTCTTTGCGGCCGATGGGTGATCATCTGCGGGTGGGCGATCCATCTATCGTCCCGGTACGCGTCGTGTCGAGCTTCACGCGCCACGCAGCGCCCGTCCATACACGGAGCGGTCGCGGCGTGCGTTGGTTGCTGTTGACCATCCCGCTGATGGTGCTCATCGCCTGCGGCAATGACGGCGAACGCTATCAGAGCTTTGCCGATTTCATGAGTTCGCCCGATTGGGGCGATTGGCAGCTGGTCGGTCGTTTCGGGCCCGACGGACCGTTCGAGCTGGTCGAAGTGACCGAATGCGAGCCGTCCGCGCCTTGCAGGTTCGAGCATGAGGGACAGAGCCATATCTACGAGCGCTTCGAGGGTTACCGGCTGGCGGTATTGACCTTGAAGGGAGACGGCGGCCGGCTCTCGCGTATCGTTCTCAGAACTGGCGCCGGCGGCTAGCGATTTCGGTCGCCTCGCTCAACTCAGCACCGGGCAGACGTTGAACCACTCGCGTTCGTGCGCCTGGATCCAGGCCTCGCTGCCGGGTGGGCCCCAGGCACCGCGACGATAGAGCTCCAGCGGTGGTCCGGCGCTGCTCGCCCAGCACTCGATGATCGGGTCCATGATGGCCCAGGCCAGCTCGACCTCGTCGCTGCGGGCGAACAGGCTGGCGTCGCCCTGTGCCGCATCCAGCAGCAGGCGTTGATAGGCGTCCGGCAGCGCACCACGGAAGTGCTGGTTGAAGCGGAAGTCCAGATCGGTCATCCGCACCCGCATGCCCGCGTCCGGCACCTTGGTGTGGATGTGGATCTGTATCCCCTCGGCGGGTTGGATCTGGATGACCAGACGATTGGCGTCCATCACAGCCTGGTCCTGATCGGTGAACAGCATGTGCGGTGGGCTGCGGAACTGGACGACGATCTGGGTGGTGCGGCAGGACATGCACTTGCCGCTACGTAGATAGAACGGCACGCCCTGCCAGCGCCAGTTGTCGATCAGCAGCCGCAGGGCGCCGAAGGTTGCGGTCGTGCTGGTCGTGGGTACGCCCGGCTCGGTCGCGTAGGACTCGTACTGGCCGCGCCGGGTGTTGGCCTTGATGTCGGTACCCAGCAG
>JAGRHX010001044.1 GCA_020444775.1 Gammaproteobacteria bacterium | reverse complement strand
ACCATGATCGACCCGCAGGTGGTGCAGGGCGGCGCGTCTTCCTGATTCTGGATGGCTGACAGACTCGACGCGGTGGCGGCCGCCGGTTTGGTCGCCGGTGTCGGGTCGTCCGCCTTGGCATCGGCTGAGCTCTTGGCCATGGCCGCTACGTCAAGCGTCAACTGCTCTGGCGTGGTGACCGTCTCGGCCACATTCACGCCCGCACGGTACTGCGCTTCGTGCGACAGGAACTTCGCCGCCATCCATCGGAAGATGTAGTCGACAATCGACTTGGCGAAGCGCACGTCCGGGTTCTTGGTCATGCCGGCCGGCTCGAAGCGCACATGGCTGACCTTGTCGACCAGGTCCTGCAGCGGCACGCCGTACTGGAGCGCGTAGCTGATCGCCTGAGCGAACGCATCGGCAAAGCCCGAGATCGTCGAGCCTTCCTTGGCCATGGTGAGGAACAGTTCTCCAGGCATGCCGTCTTCGTAGAGGCCGACGGTGATGTAGCCTTCGTGCCCCGCGATGTCGAACTTGTGCGTGATCGACTGCCGTTCATCAGGCAGCTTGTGGCGCGCCGGCATCGGCGCGGCTTCGGTCGCCTCTTCCAGTACACCGGCCCGCATGACCGCCGCCTTCGACGTGTTGAGGGGCTGTGTGCGCTTGCTGCCATCGCGATAGATCGACACCGCCTTGGCGCCGATGCGCCAGGAATCGATGTAGGCCTGTTCGATGTCTTCCACCGTGGCAGCCTTGGGGACGTTGACCGTCTTGCTGATCGCCCCGGAGATGAACGGCTGCACAGCGCCCATCATCTTGATGTGGCCCATGTAATGAATGGACCGGCTGCCCTTCATCGCCTTGAACGCGCAATCAAACACGGCGAGATCGGCGTCCTTCAGATGCGGCGCTCCCTCGATGGTTTCATTCTCATCAATGAACGCGAGGATGTCGGCGGTCTGGGCCTGCGTGTAGCCCATCTTCTTGAGCGCCATCGGCACGGTGCCGTTGACGATCTTCATCATGCCGCCACCGACCAGCTTCTTGTACTTCACCAGCGCGATGTCGGGTTCCACACCTGTGGTGTCGCAGTCCATCATGAATCCGATGGTCCCGGTCGGCGCCAGCACGGTGGCCTGCGCGTTGCGGTACCCATGGGCTTCGCCCAGGTCCACGCACTCGTCCCAGATTTCCCGGGCGCGCTCGTACAGCGGCTTGGGCACATGGGTCTTGTCGATGTCCTTGATGGCCGACCGATGCTTGCGCATCACCCGCAGCATGGGTTCGCGGTTCTTCTCGTAGCCGGGGAACGGGCCGCCGTGGTCTCGTGCGGTCCGCGCGCTCTGGGCGTACGCGGCACCATGCATGATCGCGGTGATGGTTGCGGCGTAATCGCGACCGGCATCGCTGTCGTACGGCAGGCCACGCGACATCAGCAAGGCCCCCAGGTTGGCGTACCCGAGACCCAACGGCCGATACGCGTGGCTGTTGCGCGCGATGGCCGGCGTGTGATAGCTCGAATTGTCGACCAGGATTTCCTGCGCCGTGATGAACGTGCGGCACGCCGCCTCAAACGCCGCGAAGTCGAACTCGCCGTCGGCATCCACGAACTTCATGAGGTTGATCGACGCCAGATTGCACGCCGAATCATCCAGGAACATGTACTCCGAACACGGGTT
>JAGRHX010001043.1 GCA_020444775.1 Gammaproteobacteria bacterium | reverse complement strand
CCGGGGCTGGGCAAGACGCTGCTCGCTCGAGCGCTCGCGCAGAGCATTCGGGGCAGCTTCTCGCGTATCCAGTTCACACCGGATCTGATGCCCACCGATATCGTCGGTCATGTCATCTATGACCTGAAGAGCGAGTCCTTCAGGGTCCATCGAGGACCGGTGTTCGCGCACCTGCTGCTTGCCGACGAGATCAACAGGGCGCCAGCCAAGACCCAGTCGGCGCTCCTCGAGGTCATGCAGGAGCGTCAGGTCAGCATCGAAGGCACCGCGCTCGCGGTGCCCACGCCGTTCATGACGCTGGCGACGCAGAACCCCATCGAGCAGGAAGGAACCTATCCGCTGCCCGAGGCCCAGATCGATCGCTTCCTCATGCAGATCAATATCGCCTATCCGCAGGCCGACGAGGAGATTGCCCTGGTGCGCAGCGTGACCGGCAACAAGGTCGGGGACGTGCTGGACGTGAGCGCGGTGCAGCCGGTGCTGGAGCCGGCGGAGGTCCACGAGCTGCAACAGCTCGCCGCTCGGCAACGTGTAGACGACGCGGTGGTGGCCTACTCCGTGGATATCGCGCGGCGCACCCGCGACTGGGGCGGCGTGCGGGTCGGCGCCGGGCCACGCGGCGCGATCGCGTTGATCCGCGCGGCTCGAGCCGCCGCCCTGCTGGCCGGGCGCGACCATGTCCTGCCAGATGACATCAAGCAGGTCGCGTTGCCGGTGCTGCGGCACCGTCTGGTGCTCAGCCCCGAGCTGGAGCTGGAGGGCGTGCACGTGGATGAGCTGCTACGGGAGCTGCTGGCTCACACGGACGCGGTGCGGACGTGAGCCCGAGTCGTAACGCGGTGCTGCTGGCCGGGGCGCTGCTGGCGGTGGCGCTGCTGGTCGCGGCCGGGCTGGTGCCACGCGTCTTGTTGCACTACTCGCTGATCCTCGTCGCAGGTCTTGCGATGCTCGACCTCCTCTGGTCATTGTGTAGACCGGATCCGGAGGTGGCCCGGCATATCCGAGGCACGCTGGTGCAAGGTCTGGCCAGAACGGTCACGGTATCGATTCGGAATCGTTCAGAGCACGAGCTACGCCTGCTGGTCCATGACCATCACCCCCACAGCTTCGATTGCGACGGTCAGCCGATGGTGGCACGCGTAGCGCCTATGCGTGCGCTCGAGCTGCAGTATCAGCTGCTGCCGCGTGAACGCGGCGCGCACCGCTTCGGGCCGGTGCAATGCCGCGTGTTGTCACCGTTGCGACTCTGGTGGCGAGACCGCTATCCGTACGCCGGCGAGACCTATCGAGTCTATCCGAATTTCGCCGCCGTCCATGACCTCGAGACCGTCGGCTCGGAGCAACGCGAGGCACGCACCGGGGTGAAGCGGCTGCGACGCCGCGGCGAGGGCTCCGAGTTCCATCAGCTGCGCGAGTACCGCGCCGGCGATGCATTGGCTCGGATCGACTGGCGCGCTACCGCGCGAAGCCGCAAGCTCATCTCACGCGAGTACCAGGACGAACGTGATCAGTGCATCCTGTTCTTGCTCGACTGTGGTCGACGGATGCGGAGCAAGGACGGGCTGCTGTCGCACTTCGATCAGGCCTTGAACGCCCTGTTGCTGCTCAGCCATGTGGCGCTCAAGGAGGGCGACTCGGTTGGTCTGTTGACCTTCGGTGGCAGCCAGACCTGGTTGCCACCGGCCAAGGGCCAGAGCGCCCTGAGGAGATTGCTGAACGCGACCTACGCATTACAGCCCGATCTGCAGATGCCTGACTACGAGCAGGCCGCGGTGCAGCTGCTACGTCGCCACGGCAAGCATGCGCTGGTCATCGTCCTGACCAATCTGCGTGACGAGGACGGCAACGACGTGCTGGAGGCGGCACGACATCTGCAGGCCCGGCACCGGGTCCTGGTCGCGAGCCTTCGTGAGCAGGCCCTGGACAGAGCGCTGCGGTCGCTGCCAGACGAGCCGGAAGAGGCCCTGCTGGTGGCCGCGGCTCGATACTATGATCAGCGTCGTGGTCGAGCGCTGCGTAGACTGGAAGGACACGGGGTGCTGACCCTGGACAGCCTGCCGGGTCTGCTCGGCGTGCATCTGCTGCGGCTGTACCGATCGCTGAAGGCACAGGGCGCACTTTGAATGTCCGATCCCGGCGCAAGTCGGGCGCCGCCTGCTTCCGGCCGGGTGAGGGTGTGTCCCAGTCAGGCGAGCTGTTTGAGACCGGCGGCGCGATCCGGTTGCAGTGCCCTGACCAGGGCGAGCTGTGTCCAGTAGAGCTGACAGGCCAGGGTCACACCGGCCAGCCCGAGCAGCACGCGTAGCGCGCTGGCGTGACGGGAGACATGGTGGCCCTCGAGCAGCTCACAGATCGTGGCCACCGCCAGGCAGACGATCAAGCTGGCGATGAGATTTGCGAGCGGAGCGTTCCAACGTCGTGACAGCATCGCGCTGCTGATGTAGCCGAGCACGCTCAGCGCGGCGATGTCGCTGGCCAGCGCCATGCTCTGGCCCCTGTCGAAATCGAACGTAGGCCAGGTGAGCACGCCAAACCAGCTGCGGGTCAGATCGGCAACGGGCAGCAACGACTCGGCCAGACAGTAGCAGACGAACAGGATGAAGACGGTCCTGAGGATGAGCGGCTCGAAGCGAAGACCTTGTCTCCAGCCACGGCCAGGGACCACCGCGACCAGGAAGGCGAACAGACCAACCATCGGTGCGATCATGCCGAGGACGATCAGCGCTTCGTGCGCGGCCGGGCTGGTTCGATGAAGCTGCGCGCGCAGTAGAAAGGGACCGCTTGCAAGCACGAACCAGAGCATTGCAATGAGTGGCACCCAACGCCGCTGCAGATGTGCGTGTGGTCCGATACGGTAGCGCCACAGCCCGCCAAGGACCACCGCGCCGGCCAGGCCGAGCAAGATGGTGGGCAACAGGTGCCCGTGCTGCTTGATGTTGCCGGTTCCCTGCAGCCAGAACAGTGGGATGAGCAGGTAGAGGATGTTCATCGAGGGCAGCTCCAGAACCAGACGGTCCGGAAGACGCGCGCTGAACAGACCACGGGTACGGGTCGCGAGCAGCGCGCCCAGCGCCGTGCCCATGGCGTTGGCGCTGAGGTCGGAGATGGAGCTCATACGTTGTGGCAGGAATATCTGCGCGGTCTCGATGAACAGACTGGCGGCCAGACCATAGAGCGCCGCGCGCAGCAACAGACGCGGGCCGCGGCCGCGTAAGCCATAGAGAAAGCCCATCGGCAGGAACAGCAGCACGTTGACGACGATCTCGGCGGTGCCATCCAGGCCCGAGATCCAGATTCGGCGCGGAAGACCGAAGTCGAACGGCGACAGGGTCAGCACCAGGATCAGCAGATAGGTGTAGACCTGCATCAGGGTGATGATGCGGTGACGGATGGGGCTGGTATCGACCGTGGCCAGGCGTTCACTGAATGGTGCTGCTGGCGCCGTGGAGGCGATCTGGGCTGCGCGCATAGGAGGGATGCGGTGAGACGATGCTCGATGAGGTGGATCGGGAAATGCTCGCCGATCGGTCGCGTCGACCGTCCGCCAGTCAAACGGCAGCGTGGGCCAGAAGTTTAGCTCACGGCGGCTGACACCGGTCCGTAAGATGCGCGTGGCGGCAACGCGCCCGGGCCGCGCCGCTGCCAGAGCTCATTGCCTGCAAGGACGATTGGCCGGTGGCGGTACCGCCCCGCCACCGGCCTCCACCAACCATGTTCGGGGTCCTATGCTCAGCTGACCTTGATGTTGATGGCTTTGGGTTCCACCTTGACCTGCTTCTTCAGATGCAGGTATAGCATTCCGTCCTTGTGTGTCGCCTCGATGCCATCGGCGGCAACGTCCTCCGGCAGGGTGAAGCTGCGCATGAAGCGTCCATAGAAGCGCTCGATACGGTGGCGCTTCTTGTCATCCCGCTCGAGCTTGCGCTCCCCGGAGATGGTCAGCACACCTTCGTGAACCTGCACGTTGACGTCCTCACGGGCAACCTCGGGCAGCTCGACCTTGATGAGGTATTCCTTGTCGTCCTCGATGACGTCCACGTAGGGGGACCAGTCAGCGCTGGTCACCTGTTCGCGCGTCGCCGGCATGCGCCGCATGTTGCGTGTGTATTGATCCATGAGGTCGTCCATCTCCCGGAACGGGTTCCAGCGCGTCAGCGTCATTTGAATGCTCCTCGAATGTGATGTCGCATGCTCCCGATATGGGGGCTGCAATCATGATCCAAAGGGCTCGGTCCAAAGGACTTCGGCTCGCGTCGATCCGGATTCGTGGTCGGACTTGCTCGGCGGCCGGTCGTCACTGGTTGTTCGATTGCCGGTTCGCCTCTACCGCCTCGAGTCGCTTGCGTAGCGCGGCTCTGGATTCGCGCTGCTGCTTCTTGATCTGGATGAGTGTTTCCAGGTGATCCCAGAGTGCATCGGTCATGAACGGTCTGCCATTGACGAAGATGCCGGGGGTCAGGCTGACCCCGAGCGACTTGCCGACCTGACGGCTGGCGGCCACCGCGCGGATGGTCTGCGCGCTGCCCAGACAGGCCTTGAACGCGTCCAGGTCCAGATCGAGCGCGCGGGCCAGCTCCAGGGCCGATTCGTTGTCGAGCCGGGCCTGCTCGTCGAAGGCGAGGTCGTGGTACGACCAGAAATGGTCCTGGCGGTGCGCGCAGATGCCGCCATAGGCGACGATGGTCGAGATCCCGGAA
>JAGRHX010001042.1 GCA_020444775.1 Gammaproteobacteria bacterium | reverse complement strand
CGTGGCGCCGGCCGAGACCCACTTCATCGTCAGCCGTGAGCATGCCGACGAGATCCTCAAGCTGTTCGCCGACAGCTTCGTCTTCAACGCCAGCGAGGAGAGCGTCGCTGGCTCTGGCACCGCGCAGGCCACGGAAGACGATCCATACGCCGACTACAAGGTCCCGGACGATCTGACCTGGTAGCGAGTCAATGCGGTCGGCGCGAACGCGCGAACCGCTCTGATGCGGGCTCGCGGTTCGCGCTCGCGGCCGTGCGCACCCGCCTGGCGTCCGCCACCGCACGTGCGGCGGCGCCCGCTCGGGCCCAATCAAAATAATCGTACAGGGGAGACAAGACATGTCTGCAGCGTCGCGTAAGGTCGCGTTCATCGGTCTCGGCGTCATGGGCTATCACATGGCGGGTCACCTGGCCAAGGCCGGCCACGAAGTCACCGTCTACAACCGTTCCGCCGCCAAGGCCGAGAAGTGGCTGAGCGAGTTCGAGGGCAAGCGCGCCATGACACCGGGCGAGGCGGCCAGGGGCGCCGAGATCGTTTGTGCCTGTGTTGGCAACGACGATGATGTGCGTGAGGTCACCATCGGTGAGGGTGGGGCCTTCGCCGAGATGGCCAGGGACGCGGTCTACGTCGATCACACCACCGCCTCGGCCGAAGTGGCGCGAGAGCTCGCCGCCGAGGCCACCGGGCGTGGCTTCCACTTCATCGATGCGCCCGTGTCGGGGGGCGAGGCGGGCGCGGTCAATGGCGTGCTGACCGTGATGTGTGGCGGTGAGCAGGCTGCCTTCGATCGGGTCAAGGACGTCATCGACGCCTTTGCCCGGGCCGTGACCCTGCTCGGTCCGGCCGGTTCCGGTCAGCTCACCAAGATGATCAACCAGATCTGCATTGCCGGGGCGGTGCAGGGGCTTGCGGAAGGCCTGAATCTCGGCGCCAAGGTCGGTCTGGATCTGGACCAGGTGCTCGACGTCATCTCCAAGGGTGCCGCCCAATCGTGGCAGATGGAGAATCGTGGCAAGACCATGGCGCGCGACGAGTACGAGTTCGGCTTCGCCGTGGATTGGATGCGCAAGGATCTGGCGATCTGCCTGGCCGAGGGCAACCGGACCGGGGCGCGTCTACCGCTCACCGCGCTCGTCGACCAGTTCTACGCCGAGGTGCAGGAGATGGGCGGTGGCCGTTGGGACACCTCCAGCCTGATGCGACTGCTGACCAAGAAGAAGGCTGTCTGAGAGACGCCGCACGCCGATACGCCAGCGCACGGGCGGGTGTATTCGGGCCCGCGCGCGAACGGTGTCAGCCGCGCGGCTGGAAGTCGAAGGCGATGGTGATGCGCATGTCCTCGCCCGAGAAGGGCAGGGTGCGGTGGAACACATAGGACGGGAACAACAGCAGGGTGCCGGGGGCCGGTCGCAGCGCCCGGATCTCACCCTGGTCGCCGTCGCCGTACCAGTAGGGCGCGCGGCCGAACTCGATCCAGCCCGCGCGGTCCGAGTCATCCGCGCCGAGGCTGTCCGGTAGCTGCAGGTAGTACACGCCGCTCAAGTACGCCAGCGAATGGATGTGACCGTGCTGATAGCCCTGGGTGCGCAGCATCGTGCACCAGGCGCTGAGTGCCCAGCTTGACGGCATGTGAGCCGGATAAGGATGCCCCGGCGGGAGCGCGAGCGCGGCCTTGTAACGTTCGGCCGCGGCATGGATGGCATCGCTCAGATGCTGCAGAGGCCCCATCGGCTCGACCAGGATCTCGTCGCTGGTGAAGCCGTTGTGGCAGGAAACGCTCAGACAATCGAGCTGGATGCGCGGATGCTCGCGCAGGTGCGCCACCAGCGCGGCATTGTATTCGCCGATGTCGGCGTAGCCGGGTGGCGGATCGACCTCTTGTCGCAGCACCTGTCCATCCAGATCCACCAGCCAACGGGCCTCGTCGACCCGGCCCAGAGCGGACAGCGCGATGGCCTTGTCCGCCCAGGCGTTGCGATTGGCCGGGTCCAGGGTCAGCAGCCGATCGCAATAGCTCACGGCGTCGGCCGGCTTGCCGGTTGCGACGCTGCTGGCGGCCAGGCCGGCGAGCGCGCCTGCCGAATCGGGTCGTTGCTCGAGCTGTCGTGAGTGACTGCGCACCGCGCCCTCGGCATCACCGAGCTTGAGCTGTGCATAGCCCTTGTAGCCGAGCGCCTCGACGTCGTCCGGCCGCAAGGCCAGCACCTTGTCCAGGGTCTGCACTGCCTGCTCGTAACGGGCCACGTCGACCTGCAGCACGCCGAGCGCGAGCTGGTAATCGGCGGCGTCCGGCCGCATCTCGCAGGCCCGCGCATGGGCCCGCTCGGCGGCGTCGAACTGGGATAGCCGTTTGAGCACCGCGCCCAGATTGAAGAACAGGTCGGGATCCTCACCCCCCGCCGCCACGGCGCGTTCATAGCTCTGTCGGGCCGCCTCGTACTCGCCCAACGATTGTCGACAGACACCCAAACGGGCGAGCAGCCCGGCGTCCTGTGGCTGTTGGGACAGGGCCTGCTGGTAATGGTCCGCGGCTTCGGCATGCCGGCCCAGATGCAGCGCCAGCTCAGCCACCGTCAGCAGCGCCTGGATCTGCTCGGGCGCCAGCTCCAGGGCCCTGCGGGCCGGTGTCAGCGCCTCGCTCAGGCGACCGCTGTTGGCCAGCACAACGGCCAGCAGATGATGGGCCGGCGCGAGGTCGGGCTGTTGGTGCAACGCCTCCCGGCAACGGCGCTCGGCGGCCTGGTGCAGGCCACGTTCCATCAGTCGCGCGGCGTCCTGGAGCTGGGAAAGGGCGATCGAGTCGGTCATGGCTGCCGTTCAGTCGCTCACGAGGCTGGCATGCTCACGATGCACGAAGTC
Source organism: Gammaproteobacteria bacterium (assembly GCA_020444775.1). Next base: position 426 of record JAGRHX010001042.1, on the reverse strand, counting down.
TCGCGTCCGCTGCAAGGCCTCGGCGAGGCGCTCGTGCGACTGGGCGAAACAGATCCGGAAGTACTCCTCGTTGCCGGGGCCGAAGGTGTAGCCGGGGGCGACCCCGACCCTGGCCTCGTCGGCCAGTCGCTCGGCGAAGCGCAGGCTGGAACGTAGCCCCGGGATCCGCGCGAACACATAGAACGCGCCCTCGGGCTCGCTGATCTGGATGATCGGATCCTGCCCCAGGGTGCTCATCACGATCTCGCGACCGCGCGCGTAGCCGGCACGCAGCTCCTGCACGATGGACTCACCCTGCTCGAGCGCGGCGATTGCCGCCGGTTGGGTGAAGACCGTGGTGCCGGTGTTGAAACATTCGGACAGCGCGGCCAGGGTCTCGGCGTAGCGAGCCGGCGTCACCATCCAGCCGACCCGCCAGCCGGTCAT
>JAGRHX010001041.1 GCA_020444775.1 Gammaproteobacteria bacterium | reverse complement strand
GCACCAGCGCGATGGCCGCCTTGGGATCGGTATAGCGACCGATATTGCAGTAGCGCAGTCCGAATTTCATGATGATGTGCTCTCCTGTCCTGCCTGCCCCGAAAAACCTGGACGCCCCACGCTGGATGTCCCAGGGTCGAAGCGCATTCTTCCAGCAACCGGCGTCGCCTGGCCAGCGCGGCGGGTGAGGGCGGCTGTCTCAGCCGGTGCGGCGAAAGGCGTCGAAGATGCTCAGGCTCCAGGGGCGGATGGCGAGCACCGCCGAGGTGCCCTGGCGTTGCTCGACGCCGAGCTTGCGGTTGTCCCGGGCGCGGCTCTCGAACTCCTCGGCGAGCTTGGCGAATCGCTCGTGCAGCTCGGCGATCGACTGCTGGGATAGCATGCCGTTCAGCACCAGCCTGAGCTCACCCGGTCCATCGAAGCGGGAGTTGAAGAACTCGCTTTGCACCTGGCGTTCGAAGAAGCGCTGGATCGGGCCGCCGGCCCGCCAGGTGAAGCGTCTTGACAGACGCATCCGCGGTCGATTGCCGACCATCAGCTCGATGAGCTTCAGCCGGTCCAGACGCGCCAGCAGCTGGATCGATTCGAGATCCTCGATCGCATAGGCCTTGCGGATGTCCTCCACGCGCCAATCGTTGAGCAGCAGAAAGGCCATCAGCATCAGCTTCGGGTCCGCCACCAGGGCCTGCTCCTGGGCTTCGCTGAGCTGCTCGACATCGCGGCGACGCTCGTCGGCGATGAGCGCGAGCTCGGCGATGTCCAAGCCCGCGATCGCGCAAACCTCGGAGAGTCGTTGCAGGGTGAAGTTGCCCTTCGCGAAGAGCCGCTTCACGGTCGATTCGGAGACCTCCAGGCGACACGCCACGTCGGCATAGGACAATCCTCGGCGACGCAGCTCCGATTTCAAGGTAGTGAGCAGCTCGGTCGGTTGTGTCATGGTCCGGCACCTCTTCTAGTAGCACATATTGATACCATGTCGGCGCCAGAGCCGGTACTTTTCATGTTCTGGTAGCAAATCAGCGCTCGGTCGACCACCCTTGCCATCGTTCGGACAGCTACTGGAGACCGACCGATGACATTCTTCAAACGTTTGACGGCTACCCTGACGGCCAACATCGACCAGGCCATCAGTCAGATCGAGAACCACGATGCCGTGGTCGAGGCCGCGCTGCAGGAGACCCGGGACGCCGCGGCCAGGCTCAAGGTCCAGCTCGCCCGGGTGCGCAACGAGATAGCGGCATTACGCAATCAGGCCGAGCGGCTGCGGGCCGAGGCCGATACCTGGCGAGAGCGTGCCCGGCGCACCGCCGGCGAGGACGAGCAGCGTGCTCTTCAGTGCTTGCGCCGGCGCGCTGAGTGTCTGGCGCAGTCTCAGCACATCGAGACGCGACTCGCGCAGCAACTGGATCTGGAGGTCTCCCTCGGTCGCGATCTGGAACGGATCATGGCCCGCATCGCCAGCATCAATCAGCGTCGCGAGCAGCTGCGTGGACGTGAGCTGAGCGCGCGTGGCACAACCGCGCTCGCCGCGCTGGAGGGCGACACGGGCCTGGACGTCGAGCGTGTGCTCGAGCGCTGGGAGGTCGAGGTGACGCGTTCCGAGATTGGCCGTGATGCACCGCTCGCTGACGTCGACCGACTGGCCGAGGATTTCGAGCGCGACGAGCGCGACCGTGAGCTGCGCGCAGAGCTCGCCCGCTTGCTGAACGAGAAGGAGGGCTGATCGATGACCGCGGCAACAAGAATCGATGTGGATCAACGCGCCGGGCTGGTCGATGAAGCGCTGTACGATCCGGCGCTGAAAACGGCGGTGGAAACGGCGGTGGATTGGGAGCCGGCAGTGGACGAAGCGCCGCTCGGTGATGCGCAGGGCGGCGCCCCGCGCCGGCCCGAGCCCTGGCATCGCAATCTGCTCAAGTCCGTCCAGGTCTCGGCCTTGCTGCGCATGTTCGGCGCGGGCGTGGTGGTGGCCGCGATCGGCATGTTCCTGTTCCAGCACTGGGAGGCGGGCAACGATCTGCTCCGCTACGCCATGCTGCTCGGGCAGACCGTGCTGCTTTGCGGGCTCGGATTCGCGACCAGCAAGCTGTTGCGGGAGCCGAAGAGCGCGCGGGCCTTCATTGCGCTCGGCCTGGTCTCGGTGGCGGCAAGCTTCACCATTTTGGGTGCCTTGCTGTACTCGACCGTGCAGTGGGATGCGATCGACACGGTCTATCCGAGCTACGCCTACTGGCGGGCGGAGTCATTCGAATCGGCGATGGGCTGGATTGCGGGTAGTCTGGTGCTGTTGATTCCGGTCTCGGTGACCGGCTATCTGGTGCTGGCGCGGCCGGTGGCAAGGCCGCTGTCGGCGCTGTTCATCGTCAATGCCAGCCTGTTGCTGCTGCCGGTGCGCGATCCGGCCGTGACCGCGGCAATTGCGGCGCTCGCCGGGATCGTGAGCTTCACGCTGCTCGCACGCCTGGCTCGGCGCGTGCCGGCGATGCGCACCAACGAGGGACACATCGCGCGTATCGCCTGCATCCTTCCGGTCGCCATCATCGCTGGTCGCGGGGCATCGCTGTACGCGGGGGACGCCGTCAGCATCGCCTGCCTGGGGCTACTCGCTTATGTCACCCTGCGCCAGATGGCAATCAATTCGGCGGACTTCAAGATCCTCGCACGTCTGCTCGAGAGCTCGAGCATCCTGCCCGCCGCGGCCACGGCATTCGCCTGCGCGGAGATGGTCGAGGACTGGGCGGGGTATCGAGTCGATGCGCAGATGGCGCTCGGCAGCTTCTTCCTGGTGCTGGTGTTGACGATGCTCGATCTTGCGCGTCGCAGTCATGTCGATGGGCGACTCTACGCGCGAGCCGCGCTGCTGCTCGGTCTGTCGGGCGCGCTGCTGGAGCTGGTCTGCTGGCCATCGATGGGCACGGCCCTGCTCTGCGTGCTGGTCGCGGCGGCCTGTGCGGTTCATGCCCGCCTCGTCGGCTTCTCATTCCTCTACAGACTCGCGCTGGTCTGCGGGCTGGTCGGGCTTGGCGCGCATCTGTATCTGGCGCTGCAGTCCTTCGATATCGGCGGTTGGTTGGGGCTCGCCGTGCTCGGTGCAGTGGCCATCGTGCTGGCCGCGGCCATCGAGCGGCACGGTGAGACACTGCGTCGTCTGCTCTCGGCTCCTCGACACGGCGAAGGTCCGGCATGAGGGCCCGGACGGCGACGAGTCGCTGACCGCGGGGCATCGCCGAGTGTCTGGTGACCTGCAGCCGCCCCGGCCGGGCCACGCGCCCGACCGGGGCGTGCTGCGTCTGGCAAACAGCG
>JAGRHX010001040.1 GCA_020444775.1 Gammaproteobacteria bacterium | reverse complement strand
TTCCCCCAGACGCCGCTGATCTTGTAGATGAGCGGCTTGGCCGAATGGGAATTCTCCCAGACATTCGTGATGGAGAAATCCGATCCGAGATACCCGGCCACAAGGCATACGAACGACAGCGCGACAAGCGCGAAACCGAGCAGCGCCGAGGACGGCGCAAGCGCCATCAGCGAACGGTCGCCCCGGCTGGCGCCCCAATGCGGCAGGGTGGCCTGAACGAGCGCGACAGCCAGTGCCAGTGTCAGCGCGAAATGGCCGAGTTCCGCATACATGCCGGTCCCTTTCCCCTTCGTTGCCTCGTCAGTTGGCGTTCCGGTCCGTTGGCGTTCCGCCCTGCCATACGCCCTTTTCCTTCAGCGCGTCCGCGACTTCGCGGGGCATATAGTTCTCATCGTGCTTGGCAAGCACGGTATCGGCGACAAACGTGCCGTCCTCGCGCAACGCGCCTTCCGCCACGACGCCCTGACCTTCCCTGAAGAGATCGGGAAGGATGCCGGCGTAGACGACAGGTGCCTCGTGCTCGGTATCGGTGATGATGAACCGGACCTCGTGGCCTTGATCGCGTACGACGCTACCTTCCTTGACCAGCCCGCCGAGGCGTAATCTGGTACCGGGCGGGGACGGCTTTTCGGCAAGGTCCGTCGGCGTATTGAAGAAGACGATCGTGTCCTGGAACGCATAGAGCACCAGACCGGCTGCCACGGCGAGAACGGCACCGGCGGCGGCGATGATGGACAAACGGCGCTGCTTGCGCGTCATGGTCTCAACGAGCCTTCTATTGCGCAGCCACGCCGAGAGCATCGGCGGCGGCCACGATTTTACCCAGTGTCTCAGGATCGCCGGCAAAAGCGGCGCGTGCATCGCCAAGCGCGCGCGCGGCGGCTTCACGGTCGCCAAGCACGGTGTATGACCGTATGAGGCGGATCCAGCCATCCTGATCGTCCGGGTTCTCATTCAGGCGTTCGGCAAGGCCGGCTACCATCGACCGGATCATTGCCTGACGGTCTTCGGGCGCCATCTGGGAAGCCGCATCAATCTCGGCCCCGCCGGGGCCGACTTGCGTTTCGGGCTGCAAGGCTGCGAGGCGTTGGCGCGCAATCCGCCGCCAGCCGCCATCCGGCTCTTCACTGGAGGCAAGAAGATCTTTCCACCTGCGCACCGCTTCCTCGCGGTCACCGTCCTGATCTGCGGCGATGGCAAGGAAGAAACGGGCGCGAATAAACCCGGGCTCGAGCTTGAGCGCGCGCTGGAAGGCGGCTCTGGCCTCATCGCTGATGACGCCTTCCTGCGCGCCGACAAGCGCTTCGCCAAGACCCGTTTCGCTGGCAGCCGACGGTTCGCCGAGGCGGTTCACGTTTGAAAAGGCGAGCACCGCATCATTGTAACGTTCGCGGCGCAGGTAGACGGGCGCAATGACGGTCCAGCCTCGAAGGTCGTTCGGATTTTCCGCCAGATGCTTTTCAACCTGAGCCATCAGGATTTCGACGTCCTGGTTCTGCAATGCCGACGACATACGTTCGCCCAGCGGCATGTCGGGCATGCCTGGCGTTCCAAGCCATGCATAAAGCCCGATTGCGGC
>JAGRHX010001039.1 GCA_020444775.1 Gammaproteobacteria bacterium | reverse complement strand
CGCAGCCGGCGATCGAGCAGTCCTCGGGCGTCTCGTGGTGGATGCCGGGCAGGTCCTTGGCTGTCAGCACGGTCACCTCGACGTGGCCGTCGCGGGCGATCGAGAAATCCCAGGTGTCGGCGGTGGTGCTGACACGAAGCGTCACCTTCTCGCCCGGGCAGAAACTGAAGCGGTCCGTGTAGCCCCATATCTCGAGAACCTGCGGATCGCGCGCCGGTCCGATGTAGTAGTTGTCGAGGATGTGTCGTGCCCGGCGCACGGTTCTCGGCGTGGGCGGCGACCCGGGAATGGACGCCAGGGTCGCCCTCGAATGATCTGTCATCGTCTTTCCCTCCTGTGGCCCGGAACCCGCACCAATTTCCGGTCAGTCCCTCGGCATGCGGAAGGTCGCCTCCGCGCTGGTCACCGTCTGGTCGCCCCGGGTGCAGCGCAGGTCGAGCTCGATCCATCGCGCTCCCGGCTCCTCGTCGATGCGTGTGATGCGGGCCCGGTAGGTCAGCTCTTCCCCGGGCCAGATCATGTCGTGGAAGCGAGACGAGAACCGGCGCACGTTGGCAGGGCCGAGCCACTGAAGCGCGCAGGTCGACAGAAGGCCGGCGTGATACATGCCGATCGAGAAGAAACTCGGAAAGCCCTCGGCCCGTGCGCAGGCGTCGTCGTGGTGCCCTATGCTGCGTTCCCCGGAGGCAAACTGATACTGCACCACATCGGTCAGGGTCAGTGGCGGCATGGTGACCGGCGGCGGTGCGCTGCCTTCGTCGAGCGTGTCCGGATCTGTCACCCGTTCGATCGCAAGCATCTGTGTGCGCTTGTCCAGAACATGGCCCCTGAACGGGCGGCTGGCGCTGTCCTGCGGGGCATGGGCGATACCGCGCTCGGGTGGGCGATCCGGTTGCACGGAGGTCGGACGCCATTCGGCGACGATATTGCCTCGCTCATCGCGGAATGTGGTCAACATGCGGATGAAGCTCAGCTTGCCGCCGCTTCGTCCCGTCTTGTGCCAAATGTCTTCGACCTCGGTACGCGCGAACAGGGTGTCGCCGGCCCGCGGCAGTCCTGCGCCATAGGAGAAGGCCTGGCCGGCGTCGAGCGACATCGTGCCTTCGACGCCGATCTCTCGTAGGGGCGTATCTCCCGGCCACTCCAGCAGGTAGCCCCAGAAGTTGGCGGCGGTGACCAGAAACGTTGGCGGGACGACAGCGTGACGATCCTCCGTGTATTCAGGCAGATGGGCGCCGATCGCCGCCGCGAATTCGCGAATCTTGCCGCGTTCGATGGGCACTTCAAACTCGGGTCCCGAGTGCCCGATGAACTTCGGATCGATCATGGCAAGCCCTCCCTAGACCAGTTCGATTCAGGCCTGCGCAAGACGGATGACCGCATCGACTGCCAGCGCGCGCCTTCCGTCTCCTGTGACAAGCAGCGGGTTAACGTCGAGTTCCAGCAGATACTGCCGGTGGGCCTCCGCGAAACGCGCGACGGCTGACGCGGCGTCTGCGACAGATGTCAGTGCCGCCTCGGGGACGGCCATGCGCTTCAGGAGACGGCCGACTGCATCCCTGATCACTTCGTGGTTGGCGGGAAGGAGCAGCATTTCGGTGTTGCGGAGCGTTTCCACGCGCCCACCACCCTCACCGATGACCAGCGCCTGGCCGAAACGAGGATCGCGCGTGATTCCCAGAAGCAACTCCGCGATAGGGTCATCGACCATGCGCTCGACCAGGAAACGTCGCGAAGGCAGGTTCTGCCGCATGAGATTGGCTGTGATGTCGGTCAGCGCCACTTCGACCTCCCGCCGGCCTCTCAAGCGGAGCCGGACGCCACCAACCCTGGCCTTGTGAGCAATGGACGCGTCGGCCACCTTCAGCGCGACGGGATAGCCTACGGCATCGGCCAGTTCCGGAATCTCCTCGGCGTTGCCCACCCGACTCTCGTTGACGGGCAGGCCAAAGCCCGCGAGCAGGGCGCGGCTGTCGTGCTCATCGAGAGGTTCTCCTGCCTGGGCCATGTCGTCGACCGAGGGAAGCAGTAAACTTTCCGGGCCGCCTGCTGCTTCGATCTGCCGATGGCGTGCGCCGGCACGAACTGCCGCTGCAATGGCCGAGACGGCATCCTCGAGCCCCTGGAGGGGCGCTGCTTTCCCGGCAATACAGATCTCGCGGAAGCGTTCATCGAACGACTCCGGGACGATGCTGACCATTGCCGAAGGCACGCCGCGTTCGGATGTCGCCCGCAGCCACGCACGAAGGACGGATACCCGGGCGAGTTCGCCGTCAGGGTCTTCTCCCTGCAGGTCGTGGATCATCATCGCAACGTCGTAGGGATCCGAGAGCATCGCGGCGTAGCACGCGTGGAGGGCGGCCTCGTTCTCGAGCGTCAGTCCCTCGCTGCCGGCATAGGCCGGATTGTAGTCGAGCGGATTGGAGACGTGGGCGAAGTCGAGCATTTGCTCACGAAGCACGCCGGTGGCGTCGACCGATGGCTGGGGCAGATCCAGTCCGGCCTCGGTCAAGAGGTCGGCGGCCATGGTTCGCATCGCGCCCGAAGCGGTGAGGACGGCTACCCGAGGCCCGGCGAGCAGGCCCGCATGGAGCACCATCTTGATGGTCTCGTCGAACGCGGCGAGCGAGCGAACCCGGATGATGCCGAGGCGGTCGAACAGCGCCTGATAGAAGGCGTCACCGCTTGCAAGCGATGCCGTGTGGGTCAGTGCCATGCGGGCACCCATTTCGGTCCTGCCGGCCTTCAGCGCGACGATGGGAACCCGACGCTCGTGGGCCTTGGCCACCGCGGCCGCAAATCTCGGGCCGTCAGAGATACCCTCCGCAAAGAGACCGATGACCCGAACGCGTGGGTCGTCACAAAGGACATCAATGTAGTCGGCCGCATCGAGCAGGAGTTGGTTTCCGGTACTGATCACGTGGGTGACATGTACGGATCGCTTGCTGTTGACGTAGCGTATCGCGACGCCGCCGCTCTGGCTGATGATCGCCGCGCCTTCGTGGCAACGAAAAGGCTGGTGGTCCCGGACGGGCCAAAGAACCAGCCCGTCCGCGCAGTTCAGCAGTCCGTTGGAGTTGGGGCCCACGAGCGCCATATCCCCGGCCGCCGCGCGCAGCGCATCCTGCAGCACAAGGCCGTCCCCGCCGATCTCGCCGAAGCCGGCAGCGTGGCAGACTGCTCCACCTGCACCTCGGTCTGCCAGGTCCCTC
>JAGRHX010001038.1 GCA_020444775.1 Gammaproteobacteria bacterium | reverse complement strand
CAGAAGCCCTGTTCACCGCAGATGTCGACCCCCAAGGTCGACTCCCAACGTCGCGCGGAGAGTGAGACGTGCCCGAGCACAGGCCACCGTTCGGATCCGGCGCTGACCGGACCACCCATGATGCGCCCGCGGATCAGCGCGGACGTCCGTCCACAAGCAGGCCCGCAGACGCGCCAGGCGCTGCATCGGGCGACGAGACCCGAAACGAATCCCACGGCGGACCGGGCGGCGCGGCGACAACGCCGGACGCGCGCTTCGACAACCAGGACGTCGAGGAGCTGTATGCGCGTCTGCGCAATCGATTCATGCGCGATCTGGGTGCCAGTCAGGCGAGCGCCGGCCCCGGCCCGGACCCCTGGCACCCGGCCGCTTTCGGCACCAGCAGCGGATTTCCGCACGGCGCGGCCGATCCCCACCAGAGCACGCGCTTTTCCAGCGGGCCGGGCTACGGCCCGGCCGGCGCCCTGTTCGACGACTATCTGCGCTGGCTGCAGAGCGGCCTGTCCGGTGGTCTTGGCGCTTTCATGGGCGAGCCCGGCGGGCCCGCTGGTGACGCCTTACAAGGCCGCCCACCCACCCCGCCACACACGCCAGCCGGTGCATGGTCGGACGGCGCCGAGCCGATTGCCGGGGTCCTGGGCATGGTCGGCCAGGCCTATGCGAGCTGGCTGTCCAGAGGCGCCCACTATCTGAGCCGCATGGCCGAGACGCACGGTCGATTCTGTTCCAGAGCCCTGGAATCGGTCGGCAATTCCGGTGGTGCACGTAACCGCGAGCACGAACAGCGAATCCTGCTCGACGAGGCGATGGCCTACCTGCGTGAGATGGCCGATCTGTCGCAGCGCGAAGCGCGCCTGTTCCAGGTGGAGCTGGAAAGACTGGGCAGCAATCTGCGTCTGCGCTTTGATTCGCCGGGCTCGGAGTCGGCGCCGGACGAGCTCGACGCGCATGGCCCCGACGTGGCAGGCCATAGCGCCCCAGCATCCGACGACGACGCGCCTGCGGCCTCCGGCGGCCCCACACCGGCCCGCCGCTATGCGCGCGCCAAGCCCTAGTGAAGCGCCGATGAGTCAGCGTTTCCCGAGCACTCCCGGACGTCCCTGCCCGAGCCACGGATGATGGAACAACGATGAACGACAGCAACGCCGAGCTCGAGCAGCAACAGTTCCGGGCCACCAATGCCAGGGTCATCGCGACGCTCGGTTACGAGCGCGAGATCGAACGGCTGAAAACGGCCATCACGGGATGGATAGCGCGCTGCAGTAACGAGATGCGCGATGCGCTGGATTGGCAGTTCGACAGTGACTCCAAGTACTTCCGGCCGTCGACGGTGTTTGCCTGCTACCGGGCCGTGTACGGCGATCCGATTCCGGATCGCATCATCCACACCGCCCTGGTCATCGAGATCTTCCACAACGTCTCGCTGATCGTCGATGACATCCTCGACAAGTCCGAGTATCGCCGCGCCAAACAGACCCTGCACACGCGCTTCGGCGAGCTCAAGGCGCTGATGGTCTCCGGCTACATGACCGCCGAGGGCTTCAGGCTGGTGGCCGACGATCCACCGCTGGTCGTGCTGTTCTCCGAGCTCATGAGTCGACTGGGTGTGGCCGAATGCATGCAGTGGCGCCTGCGCCAGCAGCCGCTCGGCGTCGAGGACTGGCG
>JAGRHX010001037.1 GCA_020444775.1 Gammaproteobacteria bacterium | reverse complement strand
CAACAAGCGCCCGGTCAACGCGATCGCCCAGGCATCGGTGACCGGCCACGGCACCAACGTCATCCAGGGCCTCGCCGTTTCGCTGGAATCGACCGCGCTGCTCGGTGAGTATCCGTGGCCGCGGTTCGCGATGGTCGAGAATCTTCAGCAGACCGGTCTTGGCATGCCCGGTCTGACCCTGCTCGGCTCGAGGGTGATGCGTCTGCCCTTCATCCCTCACACCGCTCTGCCGCACGAGCTGGTGCATGGCTGGTGGGGCAACGGCGTGTACGTGGACGCGAGCCAGGGCAACTGGTCGGAGGGGTTGACCAGCTATCTGGCCGATCACGGTCTGGCCGAGCTGCGTGGCCGGGGGCGCCTCGAACGTCGCGACGCCCTGATAGCGTATCGCAACCATCTGCACACGACGACGGCCGCCAATGAGCCGAGTCTTTCCCAGTTCCGACAGCCACACGGACGGGCGGCGCGCGCCGTCGGTTACAACAAGGGCATGCTGTTCTTCCACATGCTGCGTATGCGTCTGGGCACGACGCGCTTCGTGGAGGCCTTAGGTGAGATTGCTCGGACCCATCGCTATCAGCATGCAGGTTACGCCGAGCTGCGGGCAGTGTTCGAGAAGCACGCCGGCCATTCGCTGGAGGTATTCTTCGACCAGTGGCTGCGCCGCGGCGGCGCGCCTCGGTTGCGGCTGCATTCGCCACGACGCGAGCGGTCTGGTTCGAGCTGGCAGGTGATCCTGGAGATCGAGCAGACCGAGATCGCGACGGCCTACTCCCTGGATGTGCCGATCGCGGTGCGCCTGTCGAGCGGGCATGGCTGGGACCTGCGAACGCTCACGTTGGACGCGCCCCGCCAGCGATATGTGCTGAGCTTTGATGCGGAGCCCCAGCAGCTGGTCGTCGATCCGGATTTCGACATCATGCGCAATCCCATGCCGGGTGAGGCGCCCGCGGTGATCGGCGAGCTGCTCGCCCGGCTCGGCGCGGCCGGCAAGGCCAGGGCCGTGCTGCCCGAGGCAGTGGAGGCGAGCGTCCGCGCCCGTTACCAGGCCTTCGCGGCGGCGCTCGGTGTGCCGCTGGCGGATGGTGTGCCAAGGGAAGTGGGACTGGATGGTGTTCTGATCCTTGGGCGCGACAACGCCCTGCTCGACGAGATCGCGGCGGTCGCGGCCGCTCAAGGGTTGCGTGTCGGTGCGCCAGGTAGCGCGCGGCGCCTGCGTCTGCACGATCGGACGGTACCGCGGGATTCGGCGTTGCTCGCCGCCTTGCGCATCGAGGGGGGCGGCGTAGTCGGGTTGGTGGACCTGCCGGCGGCTGGTGCCGCTGCGCGTGTCGCGCGTCTGTTGCCGCATCATGGCCGCCATGGATTCGTGCTGTTCGAACCGCCCGATTGGCGCACCGTGGAGCGCGGTGCTTGGGCGGACACAGCCTCGCCGCTCGAGCACGTCTGGCCTGGGCAGCTGCGATCCGAGGTGCCTTCGGGCCATACCCCGATGCTGGCACCGGGTGGACGTCGATGAACGGATCTGGAGTAGAGCACATGCAAGAGACCAGCCAGGAGCTGCGCTATTTCGCCTATGGTTCCAATCTGCATCCGGTGCGGATGAGTGACCGCGTGCCGTCGGCACGCGCGCTCGGTGTGCTCGAGCTGCGGGGCTGGTCACTGCGCTTCCACAAGCGCGGCCGGGACGGGTCGGGCAAATGCAACGTGATCCGCGAAGCGACAACGGACGCGGTGGTGCAGGGGGTGGTGTACGCCATCGACCCGCGCGACAAGCCGGCCCTGGATCGGGCCGAGGGGTTGGGGATCGGTTACGAGCTGAGCTGGCACCAGTGTCCGATTCATGGATCGGTGTTCTTCTACACGGCACGCGAGGACCACGTCGATGACGCGCTCCAGCCCTATACCTGGTACTGGCGTTTCGTCGTTGAGGGCGCGCGTTTGCAGGGGCTGTCCGAGCCATATCTGAACGTGCTGCACGCGGTTGCGCACATCGCCGATATCGAACCCGCGCGGCACGCCGAGAATCTGCGGATCCTCGAACGGCAGGCGCTGCCCGGCACGGTGCGTTCCGTCGATGTCCGGTCATGCCCGGCGGACGCTTCGGAACGAGGCGGGCTGCCAGGGCGTTCGAGCGCGTGACGTTGCTCGGTATCGAAAGGCCGGCAAGCTTTGCAGGCTCGTTGCCCCCTGGAGCACGACGCGCCAATGGAGCGCCTTGGCCGACGGCAGAACGGCTTGCTCCATTCGCCACGGGTCGACGCCTGCCTGGTGGGTGAGGGCACGCTGGCGAGCGTGCCCTCTGGCCTGTACGAGGCGGACGGTGCCCTCATCGCCGCACGCTCGAGCGCGTTCGGGTCGCTTCGCCGCTAGCGGCCCGCGAGCTCTGCCGGGATGCCGCCCTCCGGCATCTCGGCAAAGCCCGGCAGGCTGGGGTCCGGTGGGTCCCAGCTCGGGGCACGACTGGTGTACACGTTCACTCCGGGCTGGACGCCATTGGGATCGTCCAGGCTCGATGCGCGCAGCACCACCACCCCGGACATCCCTGAGTTGGTGCTGTAGATCGCGCAGCCACAGTTGGGGCAGAACCCACGCCGCACCTCGTTGCCACTGTCCGCATTGCTGGCGAAGAACTTGAGCTCGCCCGACAGACTGAAGCCCGCCTCGGGCACCATTACGTGTGTCCCATGACCGGTCGCGCTGCTCTTGCGGCAGTCCACGCAGAAGCAATGTCCCACGATCTGCGGGGCGTCACGACTCTGGTAGCGCACTCGGCCGCACAAGCATCCGCCCGCCAGCGGCGTTGATTCGGTCGTTGTCATTGATTCTCCCTCCACTTGGATTACGCCACTGGGATTACGCCACTGGGACTACGCTGAAACCATCGACCCGGGCCACGTCATCGACCTCGAGCCTGCTCTACATATCAAAAGCTTCGGCAAGCTCGATGCTGCCGCCCGAGGCCAGGATCGGACATGCCTTTGCCTTGCCGATGGCGTCGTCCAGACTGGACGCCTCGATCAAGCTGTAGCCGCTCGCGGGGTTTGGCCCGCCGTTGTTGACCACGCTGCCGTCGCTGCGCACCGTGGTGGAGATCCCCACCGGGTTTCCGCCATCCAGCACGTCGCCGCCCATCGACCCCAGCCACTTCCCCCAGGCGTCCATCACCCGAGCAATCTCCTCGTTGCTCTCGGGTTTCTTGCCGCCGTGATAGACGAACAGATACTTGGCCATTGCTGCTCTCCTGACTCGGTCCGACCTCTGTTCAACGCGATGATCGCCGAGCGTCCCTGACTGAATCGAGGACGGGTTCATGCAGGGGTTTCTCCTGGTGCTCGCGCGAGCATTGGAGAATATCACCAGCCAGACGAGGCAACATTGGCAATATCTACGGTATTCTGGCCGCACTTGTTGTGTAGTTTTCACATCATTCGATCATGAGTGACTTTTGCGATAGGGCCCTTGCCGAGTCGCTGGAAGCGCTGCGTGAGCATCAGCGTGAGACTTCGGCCAGCGCGCGTGCAATGGTGCTTGTGTTGGAGCAATTCGAGCGCGAACGCAACACGCTGGCGGCGAGCTGGAGCGCGGCGGTGCACGCGCGCATCCCGCCATTTACCGAGACCCGTCACCTGCAGTTCGGCGCGGGTCTGACCCTGCATCTGCGCGCCCGCTTGGACGAGCTTCGCGAGCTGCTCAGCGGCGCCGATCGTGTGTCGCACGAGGGCGCCGCGCTGCTCGCGGCCGTGCGCCGGGGCGAGCTCGACCGGCTCGAGCTCCCGCGCGCGCCGCTCGACATCCTCGCCCAGC
>JAGRHX010001036.1 GCA_020444775.1 Gammaproteobacteria bacterium | reverse complement strand
CTGGCCGCTGTGGGAGCAGCTGCTGCTGGCCTTCGGCACATTGCTGGCCTTCGCCCTCGGTGCCTGGCTGGTCGATTGGAAGCAACGCCGTCGCCACGGCGGCTTCAGGATCTGAGGCATGCGACCTCGGCCGACAGCGACACGCCACGGCCAGCCCTCGTGTGCACGGCAAACACAAGCGGAGAAGGTCCAGACGTGAAGATCGCCAGCTGGAACGTGAACTCCCTGAAGGTCCGACTCGAGCACGTGCTCGATTGGCTGCGCAGCGCGCAACCGGACGTGCTCGCGCTGCAGGAAACCAAGCTGACCGACGAGGCATTTCCCGCGACGGCCATCGAGGCCGCCGGGTACCATGTCGTGTATGCCGGACAGAAGACCTACAACGGGGTCGCCCTGCTGAGCCGCGAGCCGCCAGCTGGCGTTGTCACCGACATCGAAGACCTGGACGATCCGTCACGTCGGATCATCGCCGCCACAATCGACGACGTGCGCGTGCTCAATCTATACGTGGTCAACGGTCAGGAGGTCGGTAGCGACAAGTACACGCACAAGCTGCACTGGCTGGACAAGGTGCACAACCATGTCGCCCGCGAGCTCGAGCAGCACCCGAAACTGGTGGTGCTGGGCGATTTCAATATCGCCCCCGATGACCGCGATGTGCACGATCCCGAGGCCTGGCACGAGAAAATCCTGTGCAGCAGCGCTGAGCGCGCCGCGCTGCAACGGCTTTTGGACCTGGGTCTGAGCGATACCTTCCGGCTCTTCGAACAGCCGGAGAGCAGCTTCAGCTGGTGGGATTACCGGGCCGCGGCCTTCCGCCGCAACCTGGGGCTGCGTATCGATCTGGTGCTTGCGAGCCAGGCGCTGGCCGAACGGTGCAAGGCCAGCTACATCGACAAGGCGCCACGCAAGCTGGAACGACCGTCCGACCATGCGCCGGTGGTCGCCGAGTTCGATTCTTGAAAGGCATTACCGGCCGCTTCGCCGGGATGAGCACCGTGACCTGCAAAGACCCGTGAAGTACAAAGACCTGCGCGATTTCATCGACCAGCTCGAGCAGCTCGGTGAGCTGAAGCGGATCACCGTTCCCGTCGATCCGCGACTGGAGATGACCGAGATCTGCGACCGCGTGCTGCGCGCCGGCGGCCCCGCGCTGCTGTTCGAGCGGCCGCTGGGCGCCGACATGCCGGTCCTCGCCAACCTGTTCGGCACCAGTCATCGGGTTGCGCTGGGGCTGGGGGCGGACTCGGTGGACCGACTGCGTGAGATCGGTGAGCTGCTCGCCTTTCTGCGTCAGCCCGACCCGCCACGCGGCCTGCGTGAAGCCTGGCAGAGCCTGCCGATATTCAAGAAGGTCCTGGACATGGCGCCGCGTCGCAGCAGTAGCGGTCCCTGTCGCGAGGTGGAGCTGCGCGACGAGGCCGTCGACCTCGGCGCGCTGCCGGTGCAGACCTGCTGGCCGGGCGATGCCGGTCCGCTCATCACCTGGGGTCTGGTGGTGACACGCGG
>JAGRHX010001035.1 GCA_020444775.1 Gammaproteobacteria bacterium | reverse complement strand
CGGCCGATGATTTCACCGATCCCGCCGTGGCCCAGACCTTCACCCATCTGGACTCGTCTATAGTATTGAGTCGAGACATGGCGAGCCAGGGCCTGTATCCGGCGATCGACCCGCTGGCCTCGACCTCGGTGATGCTGGACCCGCGTGTGGTCGGCAAGCGTCACTACGAGACCGCGGAGGCGGTTCGGCGTCTTATCGAGCGTTATCGCGAGCTCGAGGAGATCATCTCGCTGCTCGGCATCGAGGAGCTCGGCGCGGATGATCGCGTCGTCGTGAACCGGGCGCGGCGTCTGATTCGCTTCCTCACCCAACCGTTTGCGGTGACCGCGCAGTTCACCGGTCTGGACGGTGTGACGGTGTCCCTGGAAGAGACCATCGCCGGCTGCCAGGCGATACTGGACGGCGAGGCCGACGACTGGGACGAGAGCGCGGTGTACATGACAGGCACGCTGGATCAGGCGCGGGACAAGGCCCGTGAGCTGGCCGAGGATGATAGCGAGTCGAGGCGATGAGGCTGCTGGTCACGACCCCGGTCTCGGTGGTCATCGACGCCCAGCCGGTGCTGCAGGTCACGGCCGAGGACGAAACCGGCAGCTTTGCGGTGCGTCCCGGGCATGCCGATTTCATCACCGTTCTCGGTATCTCGGTGCTGAGCTGGCGGGACAGCGCGCGGGCCGAGCATCATGTTGCCGTGCGTGGCGGCATCCTCAGCGTGCGTGACGGCGAGCTGGTCGAGATCGCGACTCGCGAGGCGGTGGGGGAGGACACCCTGACCCGACTCGGGGAGCAGGTCCTGGAGCGATTCAGGCGCGAGGCCGTCGCCGAGTCCAGGGCGCGTCATTCGACCACCCGTCTGCAGCTTGCCGCGATTCGTCAGCTGCAGCGCTATCTGGACGCCTCACGTCGCCATCTTCCGCCGGCGGCGCCGGGAGAGGGGGAGCACGGTTGAACCGACAACCCACCAATCATGGTCATGACGAGCTGAGCCGCGCGGTACGTGCACGTCAGAAGCGGCGCGAGCAATGGCAGGCCCACGGTGAGCGCTCGGTATGGCGCAACCTGTCCATGATCGGTGCGCTGGGCTGGCTCATCGTCACACCGACCTTGCTCGGCGTGCTGCTCGGGCGTTGGCTGGACGAGCGTCTGGGCACCGGCATCATGTTCAGCGCCGCGCTCATCGTGCTGGGGATCGCGCTGGGTAGCTGGTTTGCCTGGCAGCGGATGAACAAGCCGTGAGCGCCCGCGGCTGCACGCACGGTGGGTCCGGGTCATGAGTCTGAAATCATCACCACTGGCCGAACAGATCGTCTTCAGTCTGGGCCCGGTGCCGATCAGCCAGCCGGTCGTGACCACCTGGGTGATAATGCTGGCGCTGTGTCTGGTCTGCTGGCTGGGGCTGCGTGGCCGCGCCACGCGTGGCGGCGCGCTGCAGACCATGCTCGAGGTGATCGTGGTCGCGCTCGCGACCCAGGTCGAGGATGTCATCAAGCGCGAGCCGTGGCCGTATCTACCCCTGCTCGGCAGCCTGTTCGTGTTCCTGGTGGTCGCCAACCTGTGTGCCGTGATCCCCGGTGTGAGTCCACCGACGGCGCACATCGAGACGCCGGCCGCGCTCGCCCTCATCGTCTTCGTCTCGGTGCACTACTTCGGCGTCAGGGCG
>JAGRHX010001034.1 GCA_020444775.1 Gammaproteobacteria bacterium | reverse complement strand
CAGGGCAACGTCTGGGTCTACTTCGGCGAGCGTCCGGCAGCGGTCGAAGACATCCCACGTCTGCCCGGACTGGCCGACGACGCACGCTATCAACACGCCGAGTGCATGACCTTCGAAGCCGAAGCGGACCACGCCGTGATAGGCCTGATGGATCCGGCCCATGGTCCATACGTTCACCGTGCCTGGTGGTGGCGCACCCCCCGATCCATACACGAGAAGCAGAAGCGCTTCGAGCCCTCCCACCTGGGCTTCACGATGGTCCGTCATAGACCATCGAGCAATTCCCGCGCGTACGCCGTGCTCGGGGGCGTTCCACAGACCGAGATTGCCTTCCGACTGCCCGGCGTACGCATCGAGCAGGTCCAGACCGAGCGGCATTTGTATTGTGGTCTGACCGCCATCACGCCGATCGACGGGCAGCGTACCCGGGTGAGCCACGTCATGTACTGGACCATGCCTTGGCTGAACCTGTTCAAACCACTGGTCGGCCGGTTCGCGCGGGCGTTCCTGGATCAAGATCGCCGGGTGGTTGCCAGACAGCAGCAAGGCCTGCGCTTCAATCCGCGGCTCATGCTGATCAACGATGCCGATCAGCAAGCGCGCTGGTACTTCCAGCTCAAACGCGAGTATCAACGTGCCATGGATAGCGGCGAACCGTTCCGCAATCCCGTCGAAGCCGCGATCCTGAGCTGGCGCAGCTGAACGCCGGTCAGCTCCGATGACTCGTTGACCCCGGTTTGCTGGTGTCCAGCAGCTCGTCCAGCAGACGTCCGACCAGCACCAGATCCTGCTGCCTGGAGAGTCGATGCTCGCCGTCCTTGACCAATGTCAAGGTGGCATCAGCGCCTCGAAACCTGTCGAGCAAGGCAAGCGATCGCTGCCAGGGCACGTCGATGTCCCGCAGACCGTGAACCAGCCGCAGCGGACACTGAAGATCCAAATGGCGATCCAGAACGCACAGGCGATTGCCGGCCTCAATCAGCGACCGCGTGATGACGGTGGGCTGCTCGTCGTAGCGCGACGGCAGCTCGACCCGTCCGCATCGTCTCAGTTCACTCAGTTGTTCCTCGCTCAGCCGGCCGGACATCAGCTCGGCGGTGAAATCGGGCGCTGCGGCGATGCCGAGCATACCGCTGACCCGCTCGGGGCAACGCAGCGCCAACAAGGTCATGATCCAGGCCCCCATGCTGGAGCCGACCAGGAGCAACGGCGGCTCACACAATCGACTGGTCAAGACATCAGCATCATCCAGCCAGTCGGCAATGGTGTGGTCCTCGAAGCGCCCCGAGGCGACGCCATGACCTCGATAGTCGAAGCGCAGATAGGACAGGCCATGTTCCAGGCAATAGCGTCTCAGCCACATGGCCTTCTGACCCGTCATCGCGGAGCGTAGCCCCGGAAAAAAGACGATCGTTGGCGCGTGACCAGCGAGATGCTCGTAGGCCAGCCAGGAATCCTCAGCGAGCGGAAACCGGTTCACCCGCACCGTGGTCGGGCCATCATTCATCGATACCCTCTCAGATACGCTGTCGATGAGCGGCATCACCGCGGCCTGCAGCAGCAACCGGGCGCGCCCAGCGGATGACTGGTCCCGATCCATGGTTGCCATGTATGTGCTTTCGCTTTGCCATTTCGCCGTCATCGGTCCAAGCTTGCGGGCCGCGCATTACAGGAGCAGATTCGATGGTACCGATCCCGGATACCGACTCAAAACAGTCCGGAAAACGCAAAGGAACGGCGCGTGGTCGTGCCAGGCAGCAGACCATGGCCGCAAAGGCCGACAAGCACGTTCTCTATCAGCAATCGGTGCAGTGCGTCGAGTCGGAGATCGATTTCGTCGACCAGACCTTCCGGCGAATCCGCAAGCGCAAGGCACAACGCCTGCGTGAGGATTTCTGCGGGACCGCCAATACCGCGAGCGAATGGGTACGCCGGCGTCGAAACAACGTCGCGGTCGGTGTGGATCTGGACGCGGAGGTCCTCGAATGGGGCCGCGCGCACAACATCGCGAGTCTGGGCTCGGCCGGCAAGCGGCTGACCCTGATTCAGCAGGACGTGCTCAAGGTAAAGACCGAACCCATGGACATGGTTCTGGCCATGAACTTCAGTTACTGGCTGTTCAGGGACAGGCAGACCATGCGTCGCTACTTCCGCAGCGTTCACAAGTCGCTGGTTGAAGATGGCATCTTCTTTCTCGACGCCTACGGCGGCTACGAGTGCTACAAACCGAGTCGGGAGCGGACGCAGCATAAGGGCTTCACCTATATCTGGGATCAGGCCTCGTACGACCCGATCAGCGGCGAGATGGATTGCTACATCCATTTCAGGTTCCCTGATGGCTCCCGTCTGGACAAGGCCTTCAGTTACAGCTGGCGGTTCTGGCACCTGACCGAGCTGCGCGAGATACTCGCCGAGGCCGGATTTCCCAAGGTGGACATCTACTGGCAGGGTACTGACGAGGAGACCGGTGAGGGGAATGGCGAATTCACCGTGGCCGAGGTCGGCGAGCCCGACCCGGCCTGGATCGTCTATATCGTGGCGCAAAAATGAACTCGGGGCTCGGTGCCCCGCCATCGCCGGTCGCGGCGCCCTAGCGGTTACCGCGACAGACAACCACCACGGGCGGCCCCAGGCCTATTGACGGCAATCAATTGGTTGCGCAATTGTTGTCAATGGCTCGGTAGCCACCGCCGGGCGTCCCGTGGTCTGTCGTACGATCGGCGCGGAAACGGTACGCTGCAGCCACCGCGGCGGGATGTCTACGCAACCGGCAAGGCCGGCACACGGCGCGAGTACGATGGTCACGTCCGAGCGGCCCACGTCCGTGCCGGGCCGCGCCGACTCGCAATCCCGACGCTGCGTGAGCCGAGCACTGACCAAAGCAACCGATGAGACGGCACGCACGTGCGCTGGCTCGCGTACTGCCGTAGCAGACGGCCCCAACGGCCCAGACCTGGGCACGAGGAATGAGGACGACCATGTCTGATATCAAAATCTACCCCGTTCCATCCGAGCTCGCGGCGAGCGCTCACATCGACGCGGCCCGGTACAAGGCCATGTATGACCGTTCGATCGAGGACCCCGAGGGCTTCTGGGCCGAGCAGGCCGCGCGCATCGACTGGACCCGCCCCTGGGACCAGGTGCTGGATCTGTCGGAGGCGCCGGCCACGCGCTGGTTCCGCGGCGGGCAGCTCAACACCTGCTGGAACGCGCTGGACCGCCACGTCGCCGCCGGCCGCGGCG
>JAGRHX010001033.1 GCA_020444775.1 Gammaproteobacteria bacterium | reverse complement strand
CGACACGCTGGCGCTGGCCGCCAGACAAGCGCGTACCACGCTCGCCCAGAAAGGTGTCGTAGCCTTCCGGTAGCTGGTCGAGGAACTCGCTGACACCGGCGGCATCGGCGGCGCGCTGAACCGCCACGTCATCGGCGTCCGGGCGTCCCAGCCGGATGTTCTCGCGTAGATTCAAGGCGAAGATCATCGTCTCCTGTGGCACGACACCGATGCGGCCACGCAGCGCGCTCGGTTCGCAGCGTTTGAGGTCGACTCCGTCCAGGCGCAACGTGCCACGGGTCGGATCGTAGAAGCGCAGCAGCAGCTGGAACAGCGTGCTCTTGCCGGCCCCGGACGGGCCGACCAGCGCCACGGTCTCACCGGCCGCGACGCTCAGATCGACATCGTGCAGCGCCGGCCGGGTCTGCCGGGACGGGTACTCGAAGCACACGCCTTCGAGTTCGATCGCACCCGCGCCGTCCGCAGGCAGGACCTGCGGCTCTACAGGGGCCACGACCTGCGGCCGCTCGGCGAGCAGCTCGACGATCCGCTCCAGCGCGCCACCGGCGCGTTGGATCTCGCCCCACATCTCCGCAAGCCCCGCGGCCGCGCCCGAGACCAGCACCGAGAACAGCAGGAACTGGCCGAGCTCGCCGGCGCTCATCTCGCCGCGTATCACCGCATTGGCCCCCAGCCAGAGGGTGAAGACCACCGCGCCGAAGGCCAGCAGGATACCGAACAAGGTCAACTGGGCTCGCGCCACGATGCGCCGCATTGCGACCTCGTAGCTGTGCCTGACGGCGCTCGCGAAGCGCGCTTTCAGATGCGGCTCCAGGGTGAAGGCCTGCACCGTCTGGATCGCGTTGAGGCTCTCCCCGGCCAGCGCGCTGGCCGCCGCGATGCTGTCCTGCGTATCGCGCGACAAACGACGCACGCGCCGCCCGACCACGAACATCGGCACCAGCACCAGTGGGATCACCAGCAGGATCACCGTGCTCAGCCAGGCACTGGTGATGAACAGCATCAGCAGGCCGCCGACCAGGGTCAGCAGGCTGCGAAGCGTGATCGACAGGTTCACCCCGGTCACGGACTGCACCAGCGTGGTGTCCGCGGTCAGCCGCGACAACACCTCACCGCTCGGACGGCTCTCGAAGAAGGCCGGGCTCAAGGTGATCACGCGCTCGAATACCGCCCTGCGCAGATCCGCGACCACCCGCTCGCCCAGCGACAACACCAGATAGAAGCGCGCCGCCGAGAACACCGCGAGCAATGCCGACAAGGCCAGCAACAGGGCGAAGTAGCGGTCCAGCGCCCGGCCGTCACCGTCGGCAAAGCCGTTGTCGATGACCATGCGCACCGCCACCGGCAGCGCCAGCGAGCTTGCCGCCGCCAACAGCAACATCAGGCAGGCCAGGATCAGACGTCGTCGGTAGGGTCGGATGAAAGGCCACAGCGCGCGTAGTGCACGGGTGGGAACCGGCGGGAGCATCGGCCGTACGCTCGTGTGATGTCAGATCCCGGTATTGTGCCGTAAAGCCCGACGGCACCGAGCACCATGACCGCGACGCCCATGAACGCGATGCCCATGACCGCGACGCCCATGAACGCGATGCCCATGAACGCGATGCCCATGAACGCGATGCATTGCATGCCACGCGGCACTGCTGTTCAATCGAGGTCCAGCCCGGTCAACAGCCGCACGAGC
>JAGRHX010001032.1 GCA_020444775.1 Gammaproteobacteria bacterium | reverse complement strand
GCCGGCGACCTGTTCCGCATGTACAGCCGCTACGTCGAGGCACGGGGCTGGCGTCTGGAGGTGGTCTCCGAGAGTCCCGGCGAGCACGGCGGCTACAAGGAGATCATCAGCCGCATCGAGGGCAATGGCGTGTATGCCCGGCTCAAGTTCGAATCGGGCGGCCATCGTGTCCAGCGTGTGCCCGAGACCGAGTCCCAGGGCCGCATCCACACCTCGGCCTGCACGGTCGCGGTGATGCCCGAGGTCGAGGACGTGGAGGCCATCGACATCGACCCCGGTGAGTTGCGCATCGACACCTTCAGGGCGTCGGGCGCGGGTGGCCAGCACGTCAACAAGACCGATTCGGCCATCCGCATCACCCATCTGCCTACCGGCATGGTGGTCGAATGTCAGGACGAGCGCTCGCAGCACAAGAATCGGGCCCGGGCGATGGCCTTGCTGCAGGCCCGGCTGCTGGCCGCCGAACGCGAGAAGCAGAGCGCCGCGCAGGCCCAGACCCGCAAGCTGCTGGTCGGCAGCGGGGATCGATCACAGCGCATCCGTACCTACAACTTCCCTCAGGGGCGGGTCACCGACCACCGCATCGACCTGACCCTGTACAAGCTCGACCAGGTCATGCAGGGCGACATCGACACGCTGGTCGAGGCGCTACAGGGTGAGGAGCAGGCCGAGCTGCTCGCCAGCCTGGCCTGAAGCGCGCCGCGATGCCCGAGGATCCGCCGACCGCACGCTCGATCCAGACACCACCGCTCACGGTGGCTTCGCTGCTCGAACGCTTGCGCGACGAGCTGGGCTCGGTCAGCGAGGTACCGTGGCTGGAAGCCCAGCTGTTGCTCTGCCAGGTGACCGGCTGGCCGCGCAGTCGGCTCTACGCACGGCCGGAGGCGCTCGTCGCGCCCGGCATGCTGGTCCCCCTGCAG
Organism: Gammaproteobacteria bacterium; assembly: GCA_020444775.1. The sequence continues at coordinate 1,959 of JAGRHX010001032.1, read as the reverse complement.
GCGCTGCTGGAGCGGCGCCGCGCGGGTGAGCCGTTCGCCTATCTGACCGGCACCCAGGAGTTCTGGTCGCTGTCGCTGGAGGTGGGGGCGGACGTGCTGGTACCGCGGGCCGACACCGAGACCGTGGTCGAGCGCTGTCTGGAGCTGCTCATGAACGTCGCGACGCCGACCGTGGTCGATCTGGGCACCGGCAGCGGCGCGATCGCGCTGGCGATTGCCAGCGAACGTCGCGATGCCCGGGTCGTCGCCTGTGACCGTTCGCGCGCCGCGCTGCGGATCGCCGCACGGAACAGAGCCCGCCACGGGCTGCACCACGTGCAGCTCGCCTGCATGAGCTGGGCGAGCGCGCTGGCGCCGGGGTGCGCCGATCTGGTGGTCAGCAACCCACCGTACATCGCGGCCGACTCGCCGAGCCTGCAGGACGTGGGGGTGCGCTTCGAGCCGCGCGAGGCGCTGGTCGCCGGGGACGACGGACTGGCATGTCTGGAGGTGCTGATCCCGGACTGCCGGCAACTGCTCAAGGTAAACGGGCATCTGGTCCTGGAGCATGGCGCCGATCAAGGCCCCGCAGTTCACGCGCGATTGCGACGTGCCGGTTACGAGGCGATCGGCCTTGCCGCCGACCTCGGTGGTCGACCACGGGTCAGCTACGCGCGCTGGCCCGCGTCGGCCACTCGCGCGGTATAGTCGACGGCTGTGGACACGCTCTCTTCGTGCACCAGCACCGCAACAGACCGGGTCAATGGACCATGAACGACCAACAGCTCGAACGATACAGTCGTCACATCCTCCTGCCACAGATCGGCACCGACGGTCAGGAGAAGCTCCTGGCCGCGCGTGTCCTGCTCATTGGCCTCGGCGGTCTGGGCTCACCGATCGCGATGTATCTGGCGGCCGCCGGCGTCGGTCACATCGTGCTCTCTGATTTCGACCACGTCGATCTGTCCAATCTGCAGCGCCAGATCGTGCACGGCGTTTCCGATCTGGGTCGCGACAAGGTCGAATCGGCGCGTGACGCGATGCTCGAGCTGAACCCGGACATCGAGGTGACTACGCTTGGCTGGGTGCTGGACGACGATGAGCTGCTGGAGCAGGTGCGGCTCGCGGACGTGGTGGTCGACGCCTGCGACAACTTCGAAACACGCTTCTCGGTCAACCATATGTGTGTGCAGACCGGCACGCCGCTGGTGTCGGGCGCGGCGATCCGCTTCGAAGGACAGGTCGGCGTGTTCGACACCCGTCAGGCGGATGCGCCCTGCTACCGTTGTCTGTACTCCGACAGCATGGGCGGCGGCGAGGCCTGCTCGCAGATCGGTGTGTTCGCACCGCTGCTCGGGATCATCGGCAGCATCCAGGCCAGCGAGACCTTGAAGCTGTTGCTCGGCACCGGCGACAGCCTGGCCGGACGCATCGTGGTGGTCGATTCGCTGAGCATGGAGATCCGGACGCTGAAGCTGCGCCGCGACGGCCGCTGTCCGGAGTGCGGCGAGCGGCGGGTCGCCTGAGGATCCACCCGCCGCTGCCCGGATGGATGTGGGCTCGCGTCGGCGCGCGCACCCCACAGCTCACCGCGTCGGTCGTGACGCGGTGAGCTGTAGAGCGTGGCGGCCTGCTCAGGATAGCGCCGCCAGCGCCGCCTCGTAGTCGGGCTCGTCGGCGATTTCACCCACCAGCTGGGTGTACTTGACGGTATCGTTCTCGTCGAGCACCAGAACCGCGCGTGCGCTCAGCCCCTCCAGCGGACCGTCGACGATTGCAAGACCATAGTCGCCGGCGAAATCACGATTGCGCATCATCGACAGCGGCACCACCTTGTCCAGCCCCTCGGTGGAGCAGAAGCGGTTCATCGCGAACGGCAGATCGGCGGACACCACCAGCACCACCGTGTTGTCCAGACCCGCGGCGCGCTCATTGAACTTGCGTGTCGAAGTCTGGCAGGTCGGGGTGTCCAGGCTGGGC
>JAGRHX010001031.1 GCA_020444775.1 Gammaproteobacteria bacterium | reverse complement strand
GCGGCGCGGCTCGAGAAAGGCGATACCGCGATGCAGGCAGCCATCGAGGGTACCCGGCAGGTGCTCCCGGGTGTGCTGTCATCGTTCGCCACCACGCTATTGGTCTTCGGATCCCTGTCCTTCATTACCGGGGAGGTGGGGCAGATCCTACGCATCATGCCGGTCGTGCTCATTCTGGTGCTGACCATAAGCCTGATCGAGGCCTTCCTGATCCTGCCGCATCACCTCGGTCATTCGCTGCGTCATGAACGGCGGGAGCAGACGTCGCGCGTTCGCGCCGGTTTTGAACGGGGTTTCACGCGCGTGCGCGACAATGGCTTCGGTCCGCTGCTCGATCGGGCCATCGAGTACCGTTACCTGACCGTTGGTATCGCCTTGATGTTGCTGATGTGGGCCATCGCGATGCCTGTCGGTGGAAAGTTGAAGTTCAATGGCTTTCCGGATGTGGATGGTGATGTGATCGAGGCCCGTGTTCTGCTGCCGCAAGGCACGCCTTTGGTGCGTACCGAGGGTATTGTCGACCGTCTGCAACAGACCGCGCGACAGGTCGCCGACGAGCTGCAACCACTGCAGCCCGAAGGACAGACACTGGTGCGTAACATCACCGTGATCCATGGCGAGAATCCCGATGCCTTCGAGAATGGTGCCCACGTCGCGCGGGTCATTGTGGATCTGCTCGGCGCCGAGGTTCGTCGCACGTCGATCGATGAGTTCCGTAGCCGCTGGCGGAACGCTGTTGGCGAAATGCCCGATGTCATTGCCCTCACGTTCGCGGAACCGACGATCAAACCGGGTGGGCGTGCCATCGATCTACGCCTGATCGGGTCTGATCTCGAGCAGCTGAAAGCCGCCGCTTTGGATCTGTCGACCTGGCTCAAGCGATATGCGGGTGTCGTCGATCTCGCTGACGACCTGCGACCCGGTAAACGCGAGTATCGCCTGCGGTTGAAAGACGACGCGGGGGTACTTGGCATTGACGCCAGCGGTCTCGCTGACCAGATGCGCGCAGCGATGCAGGGCTACCAGATCGACGAGTTTCCGCGTGGTACGGAAATGTACGAAGTCGACCTGCGCCTGGCGGCAAGTGACCGCTACGATGTGTCGGACCTCGAGCAGTTGAGTATTGTCGGGCCAAACCGCGCGCTGATTCCGCTGCCGATGGTCGCCGAGATCGAGGAGACGCGGGGCTGGGCGCGGATCAACCGCATCGACGGCCGTCGTACCGTGACGGTTCAAGGGGATGTCGATACCCGCCTGGCCAATGCCGAAGAGATTCTCCGCCAGGCCAAAGCGGAATTCTTTCCGCAACTGGCCGACCGCTATCCGGGTGTGCAAGTCGAAGTTCAGGGCTCGAGTAAGGATTCGGCCGCTACTGGTGGGTCCATTCTGCGCAACCTGGTGCTGGGTCTGATCGGCGTGTACATGCTGTTGGCGCTGCAGTTCCGAGGCTACCTGGCACCCATAATGGTGATGGTGGTGATCCCTACGGCGTTGGTGGGTGTGGTCTTCGGTCACATGGCGATGGGCCTGGACCTGACGCTACCGAGCATGATCGGGATGGCTTCGTTGTTCGGTGTTGTCGTGAACGATTCGATCTTGTTGGTGGTGTTCATACGTCAGGCGCTTGCCGACGGGAGCTCTGTGACTGAAGCAGCCCGGGCGGCCGGGAGAGCGCGTTTCCGTCCGATCCTGCTGACGT
>JAGRHX010001030.1 GCA_020444775.1 Gammaproteobacteria bacterium | reverse complement strand
GTCCAGCGAGTCGTGCACCAGGCTCGCCAGATCGGCATCGGCGCTCACCGGGTGGCGCCCGGCGGACTCGGCCACCGCACGCATGACCGAGATCACCGTGCCCTCCACCGGCCGGTCCAGCCCGGCATAGACCTCGTCGCTGGCCCGCTGCAGGGCACCCGATACCGTCTCCACGTCGGCCCTGGCGCGGCCCTGCACGGCCTTTGAGAAGCCGTTCAACCAGTGCGCCATGATCACGCCGCTATTGCCCTTGGCATTGAGGATGGCGGCCTCGGCCGCGCGCGCCGCGACCCGATCCAGGGCGCGTTCGTCCAGGCCGCGCACCGCGGCCGCGGTGGCCGCCAGGGACAGGGCCAGATTGGTACCGGTGTCCCCGTCCGCTACCGGGAAGACATTGATCTTGTTGATCTGCTCACGCGTGTGGCGGACCCAATCGGCACCGGCGACGATTGCCTGGCGCAGCCGCCGGCCATCCAGGTACAGAATCGACATGACATGTCAGTCCTTCAGAATCGAGGCAGCCTCGGCGAGAGCGGGTATCACCCGCCGGTCCCCGCTCGAGGCCCCGGGGTCACCACCGGCAGGCGCCCGGTCGAGTCGGCGCCTAGCGGCGTCCGTCGTACCACAGATAGAGCTGTGCGCGGTCGCGCAACACCCGGTGCGGCGCCCGCAGGATACGCAGCAACAGTCGGCAATGCTCTGACACACTGTACAGATTCTGCTTGCGTGGCGAGGTCTTGACCGGGTGCCGATGTAGAATGACGAAGCGCAAACGCCGCGAACGCGCCCAGCGTTTCAGACGGATGCTCAGGTTGAGCTCCTCGGCGGCATACAGGGCTTCATCGAAGCCGTTCACCGCCTCGAAGGCATCGGCCCGGCAGAACAGGAACGAGCCTGCTGCCAGCCGAGCCGTGCGTGAGTACAGATTCCACAGCCAGAGGATCCAACGCAGTCGCGGCCGCAGACCGGGACTGCTCAGACAGGCCCCACCACCGACCACGTCGTCACGCGCCAGGGTTCGCAGCAGATCGGCCATGAGCGCGCTGTCCGGCCAGCTGTCGGCATCCACGAACAACAACCAGCGGCCGCGTGCCGTGCGCGCACCGGTATTGCGGGCACGAGCGATCTGGCGATGTTGCTCGGTCACGACCCGCGCACCGGCTACCCGGGCCAGCGCGGCGGTGCGGTCGGTGGAGGCATTGTCGCAGACAATCAGCTCGAATTCGGCGCAGCCACAGTCACCCAGGGCGGCGACGATGCGCCCCAGCGTCAGCGCGATCAGCTTCTCCTCGTTGAATGCCGGGATGACGATGGACAGGTGGCACGCACCGGACGGCTCACCAGTAGCTGGAAGCGCAGCGTCAGCCGGGCTCGACACGCTCCGGTCCGCTGGCGGTGCCGGCGGCGCGCGTTGACCTTCAGACCCTGCGTCCTGGTGTGGCATGAATTCGGGCTTCTACTGTGGCGGGCGTCTTCGCGGGTACTCGGGCGGGCATCCCACAGCCTGTGATCGGATACACGCGAGCAGGCTGCATACTACTGCAGCGCCTGCCTGCCCGACACGCAGACCCGTCTTGCAACGGCCTGTATCGGCGCCACGCCAGGAACCTGTGCAGGTCACCGGCCGCTGGTGCGGTCGACTGCCCGGCAAAACGCACGAGGGGCGCTGATGCGCCCCTCGTGCCGGTTGACGTGCGACGAGCATCTGGCTCATCGCATCACTGTTGCCGCATGCCTCAGGCGTGAGCTCCGCT
>JAGRHX010001029.1 GCA_020444775.1 Gammaproteobacteria bacterium | reverse complement strand
ATGATGATCACCGGCAGATTCGGATAGCGGGCGACGATGCCCTCCAGCAGCTCGAAACCGTTCACATCGGGCATACGCACATCGGTCAGGATTGCGTCCGGCCGTTCGCGCTCGAGCCGTTCCATCACGCCGCGACCGCTCTCGAACCCGGTCACGTTCATCTCGGCCTGCTGCAGGGCCTTCTCCAGGACCCACCGAATCGACCGATCGTCGTCGACCACCCAGATTTCGTTTCTCGCGTTCACTGCTCACCTTCTCCGACCGGAAGAAGAACACTGAATACCGTACATCCCGGTGTGCTCTTGCATTCGATCAATCCGCCGTGTTGCTGCACCAGGCTCTGTGCAATTGAAAGGCCAAGACCGGTTCCTTCCTGCCGTCCGGTGATCAAGGGATAAAAGATGTGCTCGGCGAGCGCGGCCGGGATACCCGGCCCGTTGTCCACCACCTCGAGCCGTGCCACCAGCTTGTGATGACGATGACCGATGCTGGCCTGCCGATGAATCCGGGTGCGCATCACGATCTGCCCGTGCTCGCCGACCGCCTGCACGGCATTGCGGGCCACGTTGAGCACGGCCTGGATGAGCATCTCCGGGTCAGCGAAGATCTCCGGGATGCTCGGGTCGTAGTCCTTGATCAGCTCGACACCCGGGCCGATTTCGGCCTTCACCAGGGACCAGACCCGCTCGGTCACCTCGTGCAGATTGATCAGCCGGCGCTCGGGTGGCTTGCGCGGCCCGAGCATGCGGTCGAGCAGGTTCTGCAGACGATCGGCCTCGTGAACGATGACCTGGGTGTACTCACGCAGGTCCGGGTCGCTGAGCTCGCGTTCGAGCAACTGCGCGGCCCCGCGCAGCCCGCTGAGAGGATTGCGGATCTCATGCGCAAGACCACGCAGCACCGCGCGAGAGGATGCGTTCTGCACCAGCAGATGCTCCTCGCGCGTTATCTGCCGCAGCCGCTCCTGCCGCACCAGTTCGACCAGCACATAGCGACCGCTCGCGCCGGTATCGAGCAGGGTCAGGATACAATCCACGATCACCACCTCGCCCATTGCACCAATAAGGTGCAGCTCCCGCTCGGCCAGGGCAATCTCCTCCTCGACCACTCTTTGCATCTGCTTGACGATGCGCAGGTTGTCCGGAAAGCACTGCGCGACCGGGCCGCCCCGAACGATGTTCACGCTCAACCCCAGAAGCTCCTCGGCGGCGGGATTGAGATCGGCTACCAGCATGTCCTGGCGCACCAGCAGGATCGCGGTGGTCAGGTGCTCGAACAAGCGCCTGTCGAAAGGCGGTGCAATCATGTCTGTCACACGTATGCGCGAGGTAATGAGTCGGGGGATGGGCCTGGCGGGTTCCATGCTGGTTGCCCAGCAATATCCGGACCACTTCGCCGGCACCGGCCGAATGGCATAGGTCGGGGAATCGATCGCGGATTCAAGTACGGGCAGTTGCCCCGCGCGCGTTCGCTACCGACAGGCCGGCGGCACCTCGGCAGATCGGCAGTTCGGACACAGGGGCAATACCGATGCGTGCGCAAGCGGTATCGAGGACCGGGACGAGCGACCCGGCAAGAACCTGTGCGCATCGAGGTTCGATGGCTTGCCCGGGCCGTTCCCGGGCACGCGCGCTAGATGTCGGGTCGTGCCACGCCGCTCAGTTCGCGACCGTCGTCCGATGCATCTGGATCGCGATCGCCTGGCTTTGAATCACCACCGAGCCGCGCGCACTCCGGATCTGCGCCTTGACCACGTGCGATCCCCGCTCGACCACGACGCTGGCGCTCAGCCCCTGCGCGGCGACCTGACCATCGACCAGGATCTCGACCTTGTCGCCCGGGACCAGCGTCGGCGTCACATTCACCTGAACCGGTACGCGCCCACCCTGGTCACGAAAGGTCTCGCCATCCGCGGGCTGAACGATACGCAGGCTCTCGTAGGTGCTGCGGCTCTCCTGTGGCGCCTCGCTCGGGTTCTCGAGCTGACGTCGAAGCGTATCCTCGCGACTCGGCTCGCGGCTGGGGGTGGAGTAGGTCTGGACCTGAGGCAGGTCCACCCGCTGCGCATTCGGGTCGGACGGCACATCCGAGTACTCGTAGGTCCCATCGGGCAATCGCCACTTGTAGATCGAGGCAGCCGAGACCGACGCGCTCATCACGGGTATCAGGATCAGCAGCATGCCGAGCACGCTCAGCAGCATCGGCATGGCACGACCGCCGGACCGGCCACCGTGCGCCGATGCGGCGCGTTCGCCCTGAATCGGTGCGACATCGCACGGGTTGCCGCACCACGCTGGGGCTCCGCAGGCCAGCGCTGTTACCCAGCGCCCCACGCTGTGACGGAAATCAATTTGCTTCGACATGAATCTCATCCTGGGCAACTGTGGTACGCGATGGGACATCTGATGGGAAGCATGCGGAGCCCGGCGCGCCACCGCGGGGCCCCCGGCTGGCGCCACGGGGATCGGACTCACCGGTATGGCACCAGCAGCGGACGCACCCTGGCATCTGCGCCGCCTGAAGGCCCGAAGCGATGCGAACGCAACCCCAAGGACCATAGTCCACGCCAGCGCCGGCAACAATGCACGAGCTGCTCGGGCTGTGATGCGCTCAACACTACACGTCATCGCCGCGCGGCGTGGACCGCCTTTGACCGGTCGAAAACTGCACGCAAAAAAAGCGGCGCTCAGGCGCCGCTTCTTGCCGATCCGAGGATCGAGGGGCTCGGAGATGGCCCACGGCC
>JAGRHX010001028.1 GCA_020444775.1 Gammaproteobacteria bacterium | reverse complement strand
TCGAGATGACGCAGCGGATGCCGAAGTCCACAAGTGCCCAGGGCGCGTGCTCACGCGATGAGCCACAGCCAAAGTTGTCGCCGGCGACGAGTATCTTTGCCTCGTCGTAGGGCGCACGGTTGAGGATGAAGTCTTCCTTGAGCGTGCCATCGGGCTGATGACGCAGCTCGTCGAACAACGCCTTGCCAAGGCCGGTGCGCTCGGTGGTGCGCAGATGCATCTTCGGGATGATCATGTCGGTGTCGACGTTGATCATGGGCAGTGGCGCGGCGACGCCGGTCAGCACGGTGAATGCTTTCATGCTGTGGATCCTGGTGGCGTGGGGTCAGTGGGGCATCAGCGCGCCGCCGTTCAGATGGATGGTCTGCCCGGTGATGAAGCGCGCGAACGGACCGACCAGGAAGCGCACCAGATCGGCCATGTCCTGGGACACGCCACGCCGGCCGAGCGGGATGTTCGGATGTCGATTCGGCACCGTCATCGCGCCGCTGCTGCCGGCTCGCTCGGTATCGAAGGGCCCGACCACGGCGACGTTGCTGGTGATGTCGTACTTGCCAAGATCGCTGGCCATGCCGCGTGCCATGCCGGCCATGCCGTCCTTGACCGCGGAGCGGTGGGCACCGCTGCCGGTGTAGGAGTTGAGGCCGTGGATGCCGACGATGGCGCCGCCGCCGCGTCGGATCATGTGCGGCACGCAGGCCATCGAGACGTGGAACGCGCCGTCCAGGGCGACCTGGCGCAACGCCACCCAGTCATCGAAGCTCAGCTCGGTGAAGTCGATGTTGTTGCGCACCGCGGCATTGTTGACCAGGATGTCGATCCCGCCGAAGGCCTCGTTAACGCTGTCCACCATCCGCTTCACCTGCTCCGGATCGCGGATGTCCGCGCGTACCGCGATGGCCTTGCCACCCGAGGCGATGATGCCGTCCGCGACCTCGCGGCACAGGTCCTCGGCCTGCACCGCGTTGATACAGACCGCGGCGCCGGCGCGTGCCAGCTCCTCGGCGATCGCGCGGCCGATGTTGCGGGCGCTGCCCGTGACCAGCGCGACCTTGCCCTCCAGCTCCCGGTTCCGATCCATTCTCGTGCTACCTTTGGTTTTGGTTATCGACGGCAATGGATGCTAACCGGCCGGCCCCAGACGCTGCAAAAACAGAACGCTGCAAAGACACAACGAGGAGAGACCACCGGCATGACCGCCATGCAACCACTGAGCGATGTTCGAGTATTGGCCGTGACCGTCTATCTGGCCGGTCCCTTCCTGGGCATGACGCTGGCGCGTTTTGGTGCCGAGGTGATCAAGGTGGAGGTGCCGGGCAGCGGCGACACGATGCGCGAGGCGGGACCGTTCGCCGGCCCCGAGGGGCTGCATCCGGAGCGACGCAGCGAAGCGGATCTGGCGACCAAGTTCATGAAGCGCACCCAGGGCGCGAAGAGCATCACGCTGAACCTCAAGGACCCGGAGGGCCGCCGGCTGTTCCTGGCCCTGGCCGAGCAGGCCGATGTGATCATCGAGAATCTGGCCCCCGGCTCGATGCGTCGGCTGGGCCTTGACTACGAGAACGTGCGCAAGGTGAATCCGGCGATCATCTATTGCTCGATCTCGGGCTATGGTCAGGACGGGCCCTACGCGAGCAATCCGGCCCACGACCATCAGATCCAGGCAATGAGCGGGATGATGGACATCAACGGTCAGCCGGACGGTCCACCGACCCGGGTCGGGGTGTTCGTCAGCGATCTTGTTACGCCCTTGTACTGCGCCTATTCGATCATGGGCGCCTTGCGTCAGCGCGATCGAAGCGGCGAGGGCCAGTATCTGGACGCCTCGATGATGGACACGCTGGCCACGCTGATGTTCATGGAGCCGCTCGAGGACGCCATCGAGGAAGGGCTGCCACGGCGGGCCGGCAACGATGCCCGCAACGGACCCACCGGGCTGTACAGCGCTCGCGATGGCGACCTGATCATCACGGTCACCAACGACGAGCGCTTCTACAAGCTCTGCACGGGGTTGGATGCGCCGGATCTGCTGGCCGACCCGCGCTTCGCCTCGGTGCGCTCGCGTGCCGAGCACCTGCAGGCGCTGCGCGCCGAGCTGCGCGCACGTTTTGCCCGGCTCAGCGTCGCCGAGGCGGTCGAGCGACTCGAGGCGGCGGACGTGCCGGTGGCACCGGTACGCACCTTGGAGCAGTCGTTGGGTGACCGTCACTACTACGATCGTGGCACGCTGGTGCCGATGCGTCATCCGGACCATGGCGGTCCGCTGGGCAACAAGGTGGTGGTCGGCTTCCCGGTGCGGATCTCGGGCGAGGCCCTGCCGACGCTCGCCGCGGCCCCGGGGCTGGGCGCGCACAATGAGGAGATCTATGCCGGGCTGCTGGGCCTGGACGAGCAG
>JAGRHX010001027.1 GCA_020444775.1 Gammaproteobacteria bacterium | reverse complement strand
GCCGTCCAGCTCGCTCCAGACCTTGTTCACGCTGCGGTTGGCCTGCATGGCAAGGGGGAAGCCCGCGTAGGCCGCGATCTGCACGACCAGCTCCTCGATCTGCTCGCGGCCGAGCCCGTGATTCAGTCCGGCGCGCACATGTACCTCGAACTCCTCCATCACACCCAGCACGGCCAGGAACGACAGCACCACGATGCTCCGATCCCGCCTGCTGAGCTGGGGTCGGGACCACAGATTGCCAAGCACGTGGTCGGCGCCAAAGCTGCCCAGCGCGCCGTTGCGATTCACGAGCGCCCGGGTGGCCTTGTCCGGATCGAACTCAGGACCAAGCAGGCCCCGCATCGTCTGGACCGCGTTGGCGCGTCGGGAATGTTGCGCGCCGGTGTCACTCGGTTTCGATGCCATACCTCACCTATCCTCATTTCTTCATCGAGTTGGTTGCCGGCGCTGCCGACTACGCTTCGCGCACCAGCCAGGCCGCGAGCAGACGTGTCGCCTGCATGAAATCATCAATCGCCATCTGCTCGTCCGGGTTATGACTGCCGTTGGCGTTGCGGATGAAGATCATCGCGGTTGGCACACCGGCATCGGCAAAGGCCGCGGCATCATGCGATGCACCGCTCGCAATCGCCATCGAAGGGATCTGCAGGCGCTGCACCAGGTCGTTCAGGCTTGCGCGTATGCCGGCGTCGAGCAGCCCTGGCGCGGCGCGGGTGAACTCGCCGAGCTCGAAACGCACGCCGCGCTCGTCACCGATACGGGTGGCCAGCTCGGCCAAACGAGTCTCCATGCCGGCCAGGAACTCGGGGTCCAGGCTGCGCATGTCCAGCGAGAAGCTCAGCTCGCCGGCGATCTTGGTCATTGCGTGCCAGTTCGCGTCGGTGAACAGCTTGCCCACGGTGAACGCGAAATCGCGCCCGTCTACCTCGCACTCGCGCCAGATGGCGTCCAGCTCGGCGAGCAACATGGTGGTCGCCATCACCGCATCCCGACGATGACTGCGTGGCACGCCGCCGCAGTGCGAGTACTCGCCGATACAACGTGCCGCCGGCAGCCGCCGGTTGCCCCGGATACCGGTGACCACCCCGACCGGTATCCCGGCTTCTTCCAGCACCGGTCCCTGCTCGATGTGCACCTCCAGATAGGCGCCCAGGCTGGCAGGCGGCAGATACGGTGCTTCGGACTCGATCACTTCGGGCGCGCATCCGCACTCACGCATGTGCTCACGCAGACTGCGACCGGTATCGGCGCGTCGCGCGTTGTCCAACGCGCCGGCGGGCAGACATCCCAAGGCCGAACGGCTGCCGATGTAGGAGACGCCGAACCAGGCGCTCTCCTCGGCCCGGATGCCCATTACCCGCAGGTCCTGCGGCGGGACCACACCCGCCTCCCGCAGGCCGACCAACGCGGTCAGACCCGAGACCACGCCGGCGGCGCCGTCGAAATTGCCGCCCTGGGCCACCGAATCCAGATGCGAGCCGATGATCACCGGCGGTGCACCGCGGTCCGCACCGGGCAGGGTCAGATAGGTGTTGCCGGCTGGATCGGTGGCGAGCTCCAGGTCCAGCGCCCGCGCCTGTCGCGCGAACAGCGCATGGGCGAACTGCTCCCCCTCACCATAGGACGCACGAGTGATGCCCACGCCGTCATGCGTCCCCGCGGCCAGCTCGTCGAACACGGCTTCAGCGAGCGGCTGCTGCGCCCGTACCGAGTCGTCCACGCGTTGCCTCACCCCATTCAACGAACCTGCCATCGACGCCTCCCAATGAACCTGCGCTCCCCATTCGCGGGACGCCTTGCGCGCCGCACGACGAACCGGCAGCGCGTTCGACATGCAACCGCGACCGCGGCATCACCGGTGAAGATTCACCGAGCCGATGATACCGCTTATATGCGCGCCATCGGCAGCCACGCTGCACGGCCAGGTTCCCCGGCCGCAAACCGGCGGTGCAGCCGGCCACCCTGGACCCGCCGCCAGCGTTTTGCCATGCTCCGCTCGAAGCCGACTCGACGCACCGGTGAGCACAGCGCTCGTGTATGAATTCGACGCGCTCGCCGGTATGCACACCCACACCATCCCATGCATCGAACCGCCATCAGCCAGGAGCACGCCATGGCCGCAACCACGTCCGACATCCGGTCTCGCGAACACGACACACCCTTTACCGATTCGCAATGGCAGGCCCGGGTCGACCTCGCCGCCGCGCACCGTCTGGCGGTCAAACACCAGTTCAACGAAGGCATCTTCAACCACTTCACCCTGTCGGTGCCGGGCTGCGACGACCGCTATCTACAGATCCCGTTCGGCATGCACTGGTCCGAGGTCACCGCCAGCAGCTTCATGGAGGTCGGCTACGACGGTCGCCTGCTCAGCGGCGAGGGTGAGATCGAGCAGTCCTGCTACTGCATTCACGCGCCCATCCACCGTCTCAACCCGGATGCGGCGTGCGTGATGCACACCCACATGCCCTTCGCCAGTGCCCTGGCCAAGCTCGAGGACCCGCGTATCCTGCCCATCGGACAGACCGAGGTCGGTGTGCTCATGCAGACCGCCTACGACATGGAGTACACAGGTCCCGCCTTCTGCCCCACCGAGGGTGAACGCCTGGCTGAAGCGCTGGGTGACAAGAGCATCCTGATCATGGCCAATCACGGCGTGCTGACGGTCGGACGCACGGTCGCCGAGGCCTACGATCGGCTCTACTACGTCGAGCGCGCCGCGCAGGGACAGCTCTATGCCATGTGGTCGGGCCGTCCGCTGCACGTGCTCAGCGACGAGGTCATCGCCCATACCATCGAGCAGTTCCACGGCGCGCCACGCTATGGCAATCGCTCGAACGCCGAGCATCACTTCGACGCCTTGAAGCGTGTGCTCGATCGCGAGGACTCGGGCTACACGAATTGATCGACGCGCGCGGCGCCGGCTCGGCAAGGCTTTGCCGGCGCCGATGAACCGAGCGGGCCGCAGGTCAAGGTCGAGCCCGGTTCGTGGCAGGACGGTGAAGGAGCAGAGAACATGCTGAAGGTCGAGCTGGACGGTCTTTCGTTTCCCGAAGGTCCACGCTGGCATCAGGGGAGGCTTTATTTCTCCGACTTCTATCAGCACGGCGTGTTCGCCCTCGACACCGAAGGTCAGGTGCAACGGGTGGTGACGGTCGATCACCAGCCTTCAGGGCTCGGCTGGATGCCGGACGGACGCATGCTGATCGTCTCGATGCTCGATCGGCGTTTGCTGTGCTTCGACGGGAAGGTGTTGCGCGAGCATGCGGACCTCAGCGCGCTTGCCGCCTGGCATTGCAACGACATGGTGGTGGACGGTGTCGGCCGGGCTTATGTGGGCAACTTCGGATTCGACACCCACGGCGATGCAGAGCC
>JAGRHX010001026.1:441-4296 GCA_020444775.1 Gammaproteobacteria bacterium | reverse complement strand
GCCAAGCGTTCACCGTAACGGTATGTACCGTGCTCGGGCGAGCAAGGCAGGGCGAAAGGGAAACGCTCATATCAGCGTTTCCTGTGTGGCACTTCGGATGTGCCGCCGAAGTCGACGATGAAAATCGTTGACTGCGTGAGCGAAGCCGAAATCGCATTCTGGCTTTGCGATGCTGATTCATTCCATGGATGGAATGAATCAGCGTTTCCATACGGGTTGCTGCGGAGGGCGTCTGAGCGGGCCTGCAGCCACGACCCGCTCAGGAGGCATCGATCAGCCAGGCCGACCTCGAGCTCGGAACCTTTCGAGGGCGCCGGTTGCGACCGGCACTCGCGGTCAGGCGAACTCGCAGCTGCCGTCGAGGATCTGCGTGCCGTCCTCGCGTGCAACCCATAGACGAGCGCTCCTGCCATCGTTCTCGGGCTCGCCGCAGACGAGGAAACGATCGCCGCCGAACAGTGGGCTCATGTTTCGGGTCGAGACGTATTTGAGCGGTCGGTCGGTGTGGGCGCGAATCATCTCGTAGACGTGCACCGTGGTCAGGCCGCCGTTCTGGACCAGACCGGGGTAGCCCTCGACCTGGGTCACATAGGGGTGGTCGTAATGTATGCGGTGGCCGTTGAAGCTGAGCGCGGAGAAGCGGAACAGGGTCACCTCGTCGACGACCTGTGGCTGTATCCAGGTGGCCGTGGTCGGCACCGTGCGCGCGCCTTGCTTCGCGTTCGCTGGTGTCGATCCGCTGCCAGAAGGTGTCTCCTCACGGTAGACGATATCCTGCTCTTCGACCATGGCCAGACCACGCTCGGTCTCGATGGTATGACGCACGGTGACGAAGACCATGGCGCCGGAGCGACCCTGCTTGGGGGTGATGGCGGCTATCTCGGAGGTTCGTTTGACCTCGTCACCGACCTGCAGATCGGCGTGAAAGGTGCTTCGATTGCCGGCGAACATCCGTCTGGGCAGCGGCACTGGCGGCAGGAAATCGCCGAGCTGCGGGTGGCCGTCACGTCCGATCTGGGAACGTGGCACGACGCGTGGGAACAGCGTCCAATGCCAGCCCGCGGGCAGGGGATCGCCATTTTTTGGTGGCGGGTCGTCCCTGTCCAGGGTGGCGGCCAGCCGGATGACCAGCGGGATGGTCACGTAATCCACGTTGACCTCCTGGCGGCCGATCCAGCTCTGCAACTCATCGAATTGGCTGGTGCTGCTGCTCATGAACCCAATACCTCTCTGGCTCGCTCTTCCCGGGCCCGGATCGCGCTCTCGCGCGCAAGCAGCTTCTCGGCGCGAACCACGACCGGGATGTCAATCATCACGTCATCGATGGCGAACGAGGCGCGCCCCTCGCGCTTGGCGATCTCGTAGCCATCGATGCACTTCTTCGCCCACTCGACCTCGGTGGCCGAGGGCCGGTACTCCTCGTTGACGATCGGCACCTGGCTCGGATGGATGCAGCCAGCGCCCATGAAACCGAACTGCGCGGAGCGCCTGACCATCGCCCGGAAGGCGTCGGTGTCGCTGTAGTCGGCGACGCTGGCGGCGAATCCGAGCGGCATCAGCCCGGCCGCGCTGGCGGCGATGATCATCTGCTGCTTGGGGAACAGCAGGGTCTCGGCGGTCGGCGCCATGTTACAGGCGGTGGCGAAATCCTCGCCGCCGATGTTCATCGCGACCAGCCGCGGCGACGCCCGGCCGATCTCCTCCATGCGCATGAAGGCCTGGGGCGTCTCGACCATCGCGATCAGTCGGATGTGGCCGTGCGGCATGCCACGCGACGACTCCAGCTCGCTGATCAGCTCGTCGAGCAGACGGATGTGCGAGGCGCTGTCGACCTTCGTAATGGCCAGGCCATCGACGCTGGGCAGCACCGATGCCTCGATATCGCGCACCGCCAGCTCGATCGGGCGGTTGATGCGAACCACCACGTCGGCGCCGGCCTGACGCACGCGTGGCGCCACCTGTTCGACCAGGGTGCGCGCGTGGGCCTTCTCCGACGGCGGCACGCTGTCCTCCAGATCGAGCTGCACGACGTCGGCGCCGCGCGTGTGCGCCTTGTCGACGAAGCGCGGCACGTTCACGGGCACGTACATGAGCGAGCGCCACACGGGCAGGCTGCGATTGTCGCTGTTCATGGCGATCTCCTGGGGATCTCCGGGATGGGTTCGTGCCGCATGGGCCAACGCGTCGAACGGTCGGCCAGTATAGCGTGGCGGACCGGTCGATCGGTGCGGCGATGCGCCCGCCGCGTGGCATAATCGCGCATGCTCAGCGGTTTCTCGGCCATCACGGCAACCCTCTCCCAGGCTCTGTACAGAACCTACGCGATCGGCAATGGCATCTCCCTGGTGGGGCTGTGGATCCAGCGCATCGCGGTCGGCTGGCTGACCTGGGATCTGACCCACTCCGGCGCCTGGCTCGGCCTGATTGCTTTTGCCGATCTGTGTCCGGCTCTGATCGTCGGACCGCTCGGCGGCGTGTTCGCCGACCGCTGGGACCGCCTGAGGATCATCTTCGTCGCCCAGTCGCTGGCCATGCTGCAGGCGGCGCTGCTGTTCGGCCTGACCGAGGCCGGGCTGATGAGCATGCCGCTGCTGTTCGCGCTGGTGCTGGCCGGCGGCGTGGTGATGGCTTTCAATCAGCCAGCGCGGCTGGCCCTGGTGCCGAGCCTTGTTGGCACCGAGCATCTGCCGACCGCGGTCGCGATCAATTCGATCGTCTTCAATCTGGCGCGTTTCGTCGGACCGGCGATCGCCGGCGTGCTGATCCTCAGGCTGGGCGTGGGGTCGGCCTTCGCCGCCAACGCGCTCAGCTATCTGGCCCTGCTGATCGCGCTGGTGCACATCAGCCGCCGGCTGCCGGCGCCGCTCGGGGTGGCCGCGGCCGGCAAGCCGTCGCTCAGCGCGGCTTTCACCGAGGGCTTTCGGCACGCCATCTCGCATCCCGGCATCGCGGTGCTGTTGTTCATGGCGGCCGCCATGTCTATCGGTACCCGGCCGCTGGTCGAGCTGATGCCCGGCATTGCCGACGGCATCTTCGCGCGTGGCGCGGCGGGGCTGGCGACGCTCGCCTCGGCGGTCGGCATCGGTGCGATACTGGGCGGCTTGTGGCTCGCCGGGCGCGGCGCCGGCGGACGCCTGCGACGCGTGCTGCTGGCCAACACCCTTGGCACCGCCCTGTGCACGATCGCCTTCGTGTTGTCGCCCAGCTTCGAGATCGCGATCATAGCCGCGACCCTGTACGGCGCCAGCATGGTGCTGAGCGGGATCTCGGTGCAGACCATGCTGCAGCTCTCCCTGGACGGCGCCTACCGCGGACGCGTGATGAGCCTGTACGGGCTGGTCATCCGCTCCGGCCCGGCGCTGGGCGCGCTGCTGATGGGACTGGCATCGGAGCTCATGGGCCTGCGTGTGCCCCTGCTGATGGGCTGCGTGCTGGTGTTCGTCGTCTGGATCTGGGTGTTCAAGCGACGCGACCGGCTCGGCTGAGGGCTGCCGGCAGGATCCGAATCACGCGTGGCCGACAGGCAGCGCACACTCATGACCACCAGGACCTCTATACCGCCATGAATCTCACAGATCGACGTAAGCGTTTCCGTGCCGTGCTCAACGGCGACAAGTGCGTCAAACCCGCCTCGGTGTTCGATCCCATCTCGGCGCGGATCGCGGCCGACATCGGCTATGAGATCGGCATGCTGGCCGGCTCCACGGCATCGCTGACCGTGCTCGGCGCACCGGACCTCATCGTCCTCACCCTGAGCGAGTTCGCCGACCAGATCCGACGTATCTCGAGGGCCTGCGATATACCGCTGATGGTCGATGCCGACCACGGATACGGCAACGCGCTGAACGTGCGCCG
>JAGRHX010001026.1:0-406 GCA_020444775.1 Gammaproteobacteria bacterium | reverse complement strand
ATGAGCATCGAGGACACCGAGCTGCCGCAGCCGTTCGGCACCGGTGGCAAGGCCCGCCTGCTGCCGCTCGAGGAAGGGCTGGGCAAGATGCGTGCGGCGATGGCCGCCAAGCCCGACCCGCAGATGGTGGTCGCCGGCCGCACCAGCGCGGTCGCGATGACCGGCGTCGAGGACGCGAAGGCGCGGATCAAGGCTTACAGCGAGGCCGGCGTGGATGCGATCTTCATCGTCGGCGCCAAGACCCGGGAGCAGCTCGATGCGCTCAGCGCGGTCACCGACAAGCCGATCATCCTCGGCGGCTCCACGCCGGAGCTGTCCGACAGCGAGTATCTGGCGGCGCGTGGTGTGCGTATCGCCCTGCAGGGGCATGCGCCGATCATGGCGGCGGCGCAGGCCGTGCACGCTA
>JAGRHX010001025.1 GCA_020444775.1 Gammaproteobacteria bacterium | reverse complement strand
TCGGTCGCGGCGAGTGGTTCGGCGTCGGGCTGGGCGAGAGCGTGCAGAAGCTGTTCTATCTGCCGGAGGCACACAACGACTTCCTGTTCGCGGTGCTGGCAGAGGAGCTCGGCTTGACCGGCGCGGTGGCGGTGATCGTGCTGTTCACGGTGTTGGTGCTGCGGGCGTTCCGTATCACTCGTGACGCCGAACGACGCGGCCAGCATTTCGTTGCGTTTCTGTCGGCCGGTATCGGTCTGCTCATCGGTCTGCAGGCGTACATAAATATCGGCGTGAATATCGGTCTGTTGCCGACCAAGGGGCTGAATCTGCCGTTCATGAGCTATGGTGGCTCGAATCTGATGGCCAACTGCATTGCCATCGGCCTGTTGCTGCGGGCTTCTCGAGAGCTGCACGAGGTGGCGCGATGAACGCCGGTCGACAGTCCATGACGGCCGGTCCTGGAGTCGCGCCCGACATGCTGCGCGGTCCGGTGCTGATCACGGCCGGCGGCACTGGTGGACATGTCTATCCCGCGCTTGCGGTCGCCGATTGCCTGCGTGAGCGTGGCGTTGGTGTGGTCTGGCTGGGTGTCGCCCGGGGCTTCGAGGAGTCGGTGGTACGCCGCGCGGGTATCGAGTTCTTCGGCATCAGCGGTGGCGGGCTGCGTGGCAAGGGCGTGCGACGCTGGCTGTCTGCGCCGTTCAAGCTGAGCGCCTCGTTGCGCCAGGCGCTGCGCGTCTTGCGCCAGCAGGCGCCTTGTGTAGTGCTCGGTATGGGTGGCTTCGCCAGCGGTCCGGGTGGACTTGCCGCGCGTCTGCGACGTGTGCCGCTGGTGATTCACGAGCAGAACGCGGTGCCGGGTCTGACCAACAAGGTGCTGGCGCGTCTGGCGACACGAGTGCTGGAGGCCTTTCCGCAAAGCTTCGCGCCCGACCGACATGCCTGCTGTACCGGCAATCCGGTACGCGCCACGATTGCCGCAATCGCCGAGCCGGAGGTGCGGCTTGTGGCAAATCGCGACGCAGTGCGTGTCCTGGTTCTGGGTGGCAGTCAGGGGGCTGACGCCTTGAACCGGGTGGTGCCGGTGGCACTCGCCGCGCTTGCTGGTCGTTGGCACCTGCAGATCCGACACCAATGTGGTCCGCGGCACCTGGATGTCACTCGCGAGGCCTATGCCCGTGCTGACCTGGCCATCGAGCCCGAAGCGTTCATAGACGACATGGCGTCGGCCTACGCATGGGCCGATCTCGCCATCTGCCGCGCCGGTGCCATGACCGTGGCCGAGCTCGCCGCCGCTGGTGTGCCATCGATACTGATCCCGTATCCGTACGCCGTCGACAATCATCAGGCCAGGAATGCGGCCTATCTGAGCGATGGTGGCGCCGCATTCGTGCTGCCCGAGTCCGAGCTGGACGCCAGTGTCCTGGAACAGACCCTGCAACCGCTGATGGCCAGTGCCGAGCGGCGTCTGCAGATGTCCACCAAGGCCCGTGCGCTCGCCCGTCCCGATGCAGCCCGGGCCGTTGCTCGAATCTGTATGGAGGTGGCCGATGCCTAGAGCCTTGACCGGAATGCTCGAGGCGATGCCGGTCGCCTCACGGACCGTGCCGCCGGCATGGGCGAACAGCGTGCGTCGCATCCATTTCGTAGGCATCGGTGGTGCCGGCATGGGCGGCATTGCCGAGGTCCTCAACAACCTGGGCTTCAAGGTATCGGGTTCGGACCGGATCGAGGGCAATATGACCCGGCGCCTGCGTGGCCTGGGCGTCGAGGTGCACATCGGCCATCAGGCCGCGAACCTGCGCGACTGTGGCGTGCTGGTCCGTTCCAGCGCCATCCCGTCGGACAATCCGGAGCTGCTCGAGGCCGAGAGGCTGCGGATCCCGATCGTGCCACGCGCGCAGATGCTGGCCGAGCTGATGCGGTTGCGTCAGGGCATAGCGGTGGCCGGGACCCACGGTAAGACCACCACCACCAGTCTGGTGGCAAGCCTGCTCGCCGAAGGCGGGCTGGACCCAACCTATGTCGTCGGCGGCCGGCTGCTGTCCAGCGGGTCCAACGCGCAGCTCGGCGAAGGCCGCTATCTGGTCGCGGAAGCGGACGAGAGCGACGCCTCGTTCTTGCTGCTGCAGCCCGTGATGTCGGTGGTCACGAACATCGATGCCGATCATCTGGAGACCTATGACGGTGACTTCGAGCGCCTCAAGCGCACCTTCCTGGAGTTCTGGCATCACCTGCCCTTCTACGGGCGGGCGGTGATCTGCGTGGACGATCCGGTGGTGCGTGAGCTGCGCGCGGATATCGCCAAGCCGGTCGTCACCTATGGTATCGAGCACCCGGCCGACGTTCGCGCGACCGATATCGTCGCGGAGGGTACTCGCACCCGGTTCACGGTTCGCAACGGCGAGGTGCCGCCGCTGCAGGTGGTACTCAATCTGCCGGGAAGACACAACGTCCTGAACGCGCTGGCGGCGGTGTCCGTAGCCCGCTCGGTGGGTGTGGACGACGAGTCCATCCAGCGCGGGCTGGCACGATTCCAGGGCATCGCCCGCCGGCTGCAGAGCCACGGTGAGCTGAGCACACCGGTCGGACCGGTGCATCTGGTCGACGACTACGGCCACCACCCACGCGAGGTCGAGGCCACCCTGCAGGCGGTGCGTGCCGGCTGGCCCGGAAGGCGCGTGGTCGTGGTCTTCCAACCACATCGTTTCACCCGCACACGGGACTTGTTCGACGACTTCGCCCGGGTCCTGAGCGAGACCGACGCGTTGTTGATGTTGGAGGTCTATTCGGCCGGTGAAGCAAGCATCGCGGGCGCGGATTCGAGGTCCTTGTGTCGCGCGATACGCGCGCGTGGCCGGGTCAATCCGGTCTATGCCGCCGCCCCCGAGGAGGTGCCCGGTGTGATCGAGGACATGCTCCAGTCCGGGGACGTGGTCCTGACCCTGGGGGCCGGCAGCGTCGGTACCGTGCCGGCCATGCTCTGCGAGCGCTGGTCTTTGCTCGATACCGGGCGGGCCGTGGATGGTGTGGTCGGTAGTGGAGGGAGCGGGCGATGAGTGCCGCGCCGCACCTACCACCTGACGAAGCTCCAATGGTGGGCCTGCGTGGCCGGCTGCGCTTTGATGAGCCGCTCGGTCGGTACACCGCATGGGGCATCGGCGGACCTGCCGATCGCTTCTACGAGCCTGCCGATGTCGACGACCTGATCGCCTTCGTCGACACCCTGGCACCCGACGAGCCGCTGTACTGGCTCGGCCTGGGCAGCAATCTGCTGGTGCGTGACGGCGGAATACGTGGCGTGGTCGTGTACACCGCAAATCGGCTCTCTGGGTTGAGCCTGTTGCCCGGTTCCCGGATCAGGGCCGAAGCCGGCGTGCCATGCGCCAAGCTGGCACGGTTGGCCTGGCAGAGTGATTTGCTGGGTGCCGAGTTCCTGGCCGGAATTCCCGGGACCGTAGGCGGCGCGCTGGCAATGAACGCGGGTGCCTGGGGGGGAGAGACCTGGCCACTGGTGGTGAGCGTCGAGGTGCTGGGCACCGACGGCCGGCGTCAGGAACTGGCCGCCGGGCAGTTCCAGGCCAGCTACAGACATGTCTCGGGGCCGCCTCATCGCGGTTTCATGTCGGCGTTGTTCGAGCTGCGCGTCGGTGACGGTCGCGCCGCCGAGGCGAGGGTCAAGGCTTTGCTCCGGCAGCGGGCGCTATCGCAGCCAACCGGTCAACGTAGCTGTGGCTCGGTGTTCAGGAATCCACCGGGTGACCATGCGGCCCGACTGATCGAGTCCTGCGGGCTCAAAGGGCATCGCATGAATGGAGCACACGTGTCCACGAAGCACGCCAATTTCATCATCAATGACCGCAATGCCAGCGCGGCCGACGTCGAGGCCTTGATTGTCCACGTGCGTGATGAGGTACGAACACGTAGTGGTGTTGAGTTGATACCGGAGGTATGCATCGTCGGTGAGGTGGCACCGTGAACGGTCCACCGCTTGCCCCGGCCTCGAATCTGGTTGCACGGGCGGCGCTGCTCGGTCGGGTCGCGGTCGTTTATGGGGGCCGCTCCGCGGAGCGAGAGGTGTCGTTGGCGAGCGGGCAGCGGGTTCTGGAGGGGCTCGCGGCAATCGGCACCGATGTGGTCGGGATCGACCATGGTGAAGACTTCGTGCGGAGCTTGTTGGAGGTGCAGCAGGACCGGGTTTTCGTGATGTTGCATG
>JAGRHX010001024.1 GCA_020444775.1 Gammaproteobacteria bacterium | reverse complement strand
GCTGATGAAGCTCGGCTGGATCGAGCGCGAGGACATTCCCGCTCAGCAGGGTGAGCAGACCGCGGATCTGTGGGCCTGGGTATCGAAGAACCTCAAGAGTGACTTCATCGAGTTCGTCGGCGACGGCCACTACTCGGCCGGCTGGGATGACAAGGAACGCGAGAAGCTCGTGAAGGTCATCTTGAAGCGTCTGAAGAGCGCCAACGACATCGACCTGGTGATCGCGATGGGTACCTGGGCCGGCAAGGACCTCGCCAACGAGCAACACGGCGTGCCGACCATGGTGCTCTCCACCAGTGACCCGATCTCGTCGGGCATCATCAAGAGCGTCGAGGACTCCGGTTTCGACCATGTGCACGCACGGGTGGATCCTGGACTGCACGCTCGTCAGATCAAGGCATTCCACGAGATCATCGGATTCAAGAAGCTGGGCGTGGCCTACGAGGACTCGGTTGCCGGGCGCAGCTACGCGGCGGTCGACGTTGCCGAGGAGATTGGTCGCAAGCATGGTTTCAAGGTCGTCTCGTGTCACACCAAGAGCGACATCAGCGACATCTCCCATGCCGAGCAGAGCGTCGTCGACTGTTTCGAGTGGCTGTCGAACAAGGTCGACGCGCTCTACATCACCGAGCAAGGTGGGGTGACTCCGCGTAGCATGCCGAGACTCGTGGCCGTGGCCAACGAGCACAGCATCCCGACCTTCTCGCAGCAGGGTTCGGATGACGTCAAGCAAGGCGTGCTCGCCAGTCTGTCGAAGGCAGAGTATCGCTACATCGGTGAGTATCACGCCAAGACCTTTGCGCAGGTCTTCAACGGCGCGAAGCCCAATCAGCTCGCGCAGCTGTTCGAAGAGCCGCCAAAGATGGCAATCAATCTGAAGACCGCAGAAATCATCGGATTCAACCCACCGGTCGTTCTGCTGGGTGCCGCCGACGAAATCTTCGAAGATATCGCGTCGAGCACCAGGTAGACGGGCCCACGCTGGTGCCTCGACAGGGTTCTGTCCCGGAGGTGCCGTCAGGGGAGGTAGACGTTGCCGCCGACGTGTTGCCGCGCGCCCGTTTCGGGTGCCGCGGTCTCAGGTCGGTCTGTCGGCGCGTTCGTGGTTTGATTCGAGGGGAGTTTCTGCGTGCATCTGTTTCGATCGTTGCTGACCGGGATGTTGATCGGCCTCGCTACGATGTCGTTTGCCGCGGCTGCCGAGCACGGCAGAACCGCGGGTCAGGATGCGACCGCCGAGGACAAGGCATACAGCACCACACCGCGTACGGTTGGTGCTAGACCGAAGCGCATCGCCTTCTATCAGGGCGGACCACACAAGAACTACTATCAGTATCTGCGCGCGGTCATCGTCGGCTTGATGGAACTCGGCTGGATAGAGAAAGCGACCATTCCCAAGTACGAGGACTCGGATACCGAGGCCCTGTGGCAGTGGTTGGTCACGCATGGCGAGCGCAGCAAGCATCTGCGCTTTCTCGCCGATGGCTTCTATTCCGCCGACTGGAACGCCGAGACCCGGATCCGGATGCGCCAGCAGGTCATCGATCGCTTGCACGATGTCGGCGATGTCGATCTGATCATCGCCATGGGCACCTGGGCCGGCAAGGATCTGGCCAATGACGAGCACTCGACACCGACGATCGTGATGTCGACCAGCGATCCGGTGCGGTCCGGGATCATTCGCAGCGTCGAGTACTCGGGCTTTCAACACGTGCACGCACGAGTCGATCCGAACCGCTACGAGCGTCAGGTGCGTCTTTTTCACGACATCATCGGCTTCAAGAAGCTTGGCGTCGCCTTCGAGGACACACCGGACGGTCGTGCCTATGCGGCGATGGACATGGTCGAGGCAGTGGCCAAGGAAAAGGGCTTCGAGGTGGTGTCCTGCCACACCCGCAGTGACATCGCTGACCAGAGCCTCGCGGCTGCCAGCGTGCGCAAGTGTTTTCGCGAGCTGGTCAAGGAGGTGGATGCGATCTACGTGACCCTGCAGGGTGGTGTCAGTCCGTTGACGATGCCAGACCTGGTCACCATCGCCAACAGCCATCGGATACCGACCTTCTCCCAGTCCGGGTCAGAGGAGGTGCGTAATGGCTTCCTCTTGAGCATCTCACGTTCGAGCTTCGCACCGGTGGGCATGTTCCTCGCCGCGACGGTCGCGAAGGTCCTGAATGGCGCGAAGCCGGGGGCCTTGAGCCAGCTCTTCGAGGAAAAGCCGAATATCGCCATCAATCTGAAGACCGCCGAGCTCATCGGACTGTATCTGTACGCTGACGTGCTGGCCGCGGCCGACGAGCTGTACCACGAGATCGGGGGCCCCGGCCTGTAATCGGCGGACCCCGACCGGCCGGCGAACGTGCCGGGTCTGTGCGCACGAGGTATGCTCTGGCGTTCAGATGGATCGGCGGAGGGGCTATGACCGGGGACAGCAATCAGCGCGCCAGCTACCGGGTCGAAACAGTCAGCGTCACGGCGCCGGGAGTCAGGCATTCACCGGCGCAGATGCCGATGTTGGTCTTCGAGCCCGAAGGACGCGGACCCCATCCCGGCCTCATCATCGCCCAGCACCTGCCCGTCGCCCACGCGGGTCTGGAGAAGGACCCCTTTCAGATCGAGACCGGCCGGCGCTATGCGGCGGCCGGGTTCGTCTGCGCGATGCCCTATCTCTTCCACTGGTGGCACCCGGACGCGCCGGTGCAGACCAAACGTGACGAGTTCCGTGACGATTGGACCGTGCTCGACCTGCGCGCAAGCTTTGATTGGTTGGCCGGGCACGCGGCCGTGGATGTCGGGCGGATCGGAATCGTCGGTCATTGTTTCGGCGGGCGGGTGGCCTGGCTGGGCGCCTGTCATCTGCCGGGTTTGAAGGCCTGCGCGCTATTTTACGGCGGTCGCATCAAGCTCTCCTTCGCCGACAGGGCGCCGGCACCCATCGAGCTGGCCGCGCGTATCGGCTGCCCGGTGCTCGGCGTGTTCGGCAACGACGACCAGAATCCCACCGCCGAGGATGTAGACGACTACGAAGCGGCCTTGCAGGCTGCTTCGGTGCCGCATCAGTTCCATCGCTACGAAGGCGC
>JAGRHX010001023.1 GCA_020444775.1 Gammaproteobacteria bacterium | reverse complement strand
ATCACCTTTCTCACGGCCTGGGCGACGCTCGGCTTTCATCGCATCTTGATGTGGGAGATGCCGTTGATGGGACCACAGTTCGCACTGGTCCGCTATCTGTCCTCGCTACCCCTACCGCTGCTGGCAGGTCTGGTTGCGCTGCTGTGTAGCCGACTCGTCGAACAGCACCGGTCGAAGTCCACATGAGATCCGATCCGAGTCTGGTCATACTCTGGGCGGGCGTGCTCGTGTTGCTCCTGGTCACCTGGCGCAAGCATGGTCTGGAGGGTGTGCGTGAGGCGCTGTCCGGGACCTGGGTGCTGACCAGGACGGTCATCCGCTTGATACCGTTCGCACTGCTGACAGCGACCTTTCTTGCTCAGATGGCGCCGAGCGAGACCGTCGCCCATTACATCGGTGAGGAAACCGGGCTCGAGGGCATGGCCATCGCGGCGTTCGCCGGTGGCCTGGTGCCGAGCGGGCCGTTCCTGTCCTTCCCACTCGCGCTGTCCTTGTTCCAGACCGGCGCCGGCAAGGCCCAGGTCGTCTCCTTCATCACCGGCTGGTCCGTCTACGCCTTCTATCGCGTGACTGTTTGGGAGGTACCGATGATGGGCCTGCGCTTCACGCTCCTGAGGCTCTCGGCCTCCTTGTTCCTGCCGGTGCTGGCAGGCAGCTTCGCCGGGCTCATGTTCAAGGCGTTCTGAGCCACTCCCGAGGCCGCCACCGCGCGTGGCGAACGCGGGCGCCGTGGCTGACGCTGCGGCGTCGCGCAATTTCTCCGGAAAACGCCTGCAAGAATTGGATTTGTGCAGGGATTGCCTAAAGTCCCGGCCTGCTCGTTCCGACAATCTGCCCAGGCGTCTGGCCGGGCCGGATCGCCGCGCCCACCCGGCGACGGAAGCCTCGAATGGATGGAACGTCATGTCGACCAGGAACTTTTTCGTTTTGGCGATGCTGAGCGTCGCCCTGCTCGCGGGTTGTGCCGATGAGGATCCGATTCGGGTCGGCTTCATAGGCGGACTCTCGGACCGCAATTCCGATGTCGGGCTGTCCGGACATCGCGGTGTGGTGCTCGCGGTCGAACAGCTCAACCGGGCCGGTGGAGTCGACGGCCGTCAGATCGAGCTGATCGCCCTCGACGATGCCCAGGACCGACAAACCGCCGAGGCCGCCGCGCGCGAGCTGGTGGCAGCCGGGGTCGAGGCGGTCATCGGCCCGTTCATGAGCAGCATGGCAGCCGCCGTCGCGCCCGTTTTCAACGAGGCTGGCATCGTCGTCATCAGTCCGACGATCACCAGCATGGACTTCTATGGCCGCGACGACTACCTGATACGCATCAACCGCACGACCCGGGACAACGCTCGCGAGTACGCCGAGGCCCTGTGGGCACGTGGCCAGAGACGCATCGCCATTGCCCTGGACGTGCGCAATCGCACCTTCACCGCATCCTGGCTCGCCGAGTTCCGTGCGGCCCTGGGCGAGCACGGTGGTGAAGTGGTGGCCGCGGTCGAATATACCTCCGAGATGGACACCGATTTCGAGGCCGTGGTGCGCGAGATGCTGGCGCGTCCGTCCGACGGTCTGTTCTTCATCTCCGGGGCGGTGGATGTCGCGCGACTCGCTCAGCAGGCACGCAAGCTGGCGCCGACCCTGCCCATCGGCGCCGCCGAATGGGCAGGCACCGAGCAGCTGGTCAAGCTCGGTGGGGATGTCATCGACGGTCTGCTCATCGTGCAGAACTTCAATCGCGACGACAGATCACCGAGATACGCCGAATTTCGCGATGCGTACTTCAACCGTTTTCAGCATGCCCCCGGCTACAGCTCGGTGATGGCAAACGACGCTGCGACCGTGCTCTTCCATGCCATGCGTACGCGTGGCGCGAAGCAGTCGCTGAAGGAAGCCCTGCTCGGTCACGGGCCCTACCCGGGCCTGCAGGAGGAGATCGTCTTCGACTCTAATGGCGATACCCAGCGCAAGGTGTACTTCGCCGAGGTGCACGATGGCGACTTCAAGCTGGTGAAATGAGGGCTCGCCGACCATGCAGCGTGCCGAAGGCTCGCCCCCGGGATCTGGCACCGGCGCAAGACGACGCTCGCTGAAGGCCCAGCTGATCAAGCTGGGCCTGCTGCCGTCCCTGGTTGCGTTCCCGATCATCCTGGCGGTGCTGGTGTTGGTCGGTGGTCATCTCTACGACGCAAGGGTCGACTCGAATCTGCAAAGCCAGCTGGCCACGGCGCATGGCTATCTCGCCCAGCAGCGCGTCCAGATCGAGAAACATGTCGAACAGCTTGTCTCGACCCGATATCTCTCTGAGCTGCTGGCGGCGGGTGACAACACCCTCGCCGTGGTCGAGGCACTCTCGACCCGGGCGAACGCGGCCCGCCTGGACTTCCTGCTGATCCTGGACCAGGGTGGCCGGGTCGTCGCCTCCAGCACCGGGACGCCCAGGGACACCCGCATCGACATGGGATACGTGCTGCGCGGGGCAACCACGGGCGTGCTCACCGCCGGCTACGAGCGCATCGCCCTGAACACCCTGTCGAGCATCTCACCCCGACTCGCGGCACGTACAGCGGCGCCATCCACGCTACCGGCCCGGACCGACGACGAGCCGCCGGCCGGGGCCTTGCTGATCAGCGCCGCAGCGCACTTCCCCTTCACCAACGAGCATGCCAACGTGGTCCTGTATGGCGGCATGCTGCTCGACAACAACACCGCGCTGATCGAACGGGTGCGCGATGTGGTGTACCCGGTAGGCAGCAGCGGAGGGTCGACGCGGGTCGACGGGGTCGCGGCGCTGTTCGCCGGAGCTCGTCAGATCGCGACGACGATACGCGATGGCAACGGCATGCCGACACTGGGCGCACCGGCTTCACAGGCCATGGTCCAATCCGTGGTCGGCAGGGGCGAGACACGGATTGGCGCCACGCTGGTGCTCGACGTCGACTACATCTCCGCCTACCAGCCGATACACGGTGATCACGACGAGCGCATCGGCATGCTGCTCGTCGCCATGCCACGGGCACCGGTGGCACGTGAGAAGCTCTTGATCTTCACCAGCATCGCTTCGCTGTTGGCGATCAGCATGCTCGCACTGACCCTGACCTTCCACTGGGGCAGTCATCGAATGGTCATGCGGCTGACCGGGATGATGCGCAGCATGCGCGCCGTCCAGGGCGGCGACCGACAGGTTCGTGTCCCGATCACCAGCAGTGGAGACGAGATAGATGAGCTCGGTAGCCACTTCAACGAGCTGGTCGAGGCGCTGACCCGCGAGGAGGCGGCGCGGGAGCAGGATCTGCGTGAGAAGACCGAGCTCAATCGCCAGCTGCAGCAGCATCGCGACCATCTGGAGGAACGGGTCGCCCGACGCACCGAGGAGCTGGCGCGCGCCCGGGACGCCGCCGAGAGCGCGAACCTGGCCAAGAGCCGGTTTCTCGCCAACATGTCGCATGAGATCCGGACGCCGATGAACGCAATCTACGGCTTCTCACAGATCCTGCGACGCCAGGTCGCGCAGCCCAAACAGATCGAGAAGGTCGAGGCGATCATCCAGTCGACCCAGCATCTGCTCGGTATCGTCAACGACATCCTGGACTTCTCCAGAATCGAGGCCGACCAGGTCACGCTCGAGCAGACCAGCTTCGACCTGCAGTCGCTGTTCGACAGCACCTTGAGCATGATAGTCGACCCGGCCCGCGCGAAGAGCCTGGGTGTACGCCCGCTGATCAGCCCACAGCTCGCCGAGCGATGTCTGACCGGCGATCCCCTGCGGCTTCGTCAGGTGCTTCTGAACCTGTGCAGCAACGCCATCAAGTTCACCGAGAACGGCGTGGTGACGCTCGACATCCGGCCGGCGGTCGGCAGCGCGCTGGTCTGCTTCGAGGTCGCCGACTCCGGCATCGGCATCGCGCCCGACATGCGCCCGATGCTGTTCGAGCCCTTCACGCAGGTCG
>JAGRHX010001022.1 GCA_020444775.1 Gammaproteobacteria bacterium | reverse complement strand
ACGACCCGATGGCGGTGGTCGACCCGCAGCTGCGCGTCCGCGGCCTCGCCGGTCTGCGGGTTGCCGATGCTTCTATCATGCCGACGCTGACTTCGGGCAACACCAACGCGCCCTGCATCATGATCGGCGAGAAATGCGCGGCCATGATCCTGCAGGCCGCGCAGACCACGAAGGCGGCCTGAAGCTTCGCCTCGATACAACTCACAAGCTGTCCCGCAAGGCCCTGAACTGCGATGCCCAGGGTGATGCAAGGGGCGGTGCCAGGAGGTCTGAGATGATCAGTGAGCCGATCCCGTTGAATGGTGAGTTCGGCGTCCTGCTGGAATCGGTCACCCCGGACGACCTGCGTGACGAGGACTTCCAGCGCCGGGCCTACGCGCTGTGGCTACACCACCGGGGTCTGCTGGTGGTTCGCGGCGAGTCCCTTGTCGGGTTGCGCGCCGAGGCCTTGGTGGACTGGGCTGGGGTGTTCGGTGAGGTCGACCCGTATCGCCTGAGCGGACGCGAGGCGGTGATGGTCGAGGGATTTCCGATCCTGCGGATTGGTAATGTCCAGGATGCGGACGGTCGGCGTAGAGCGTCCTTCACCAATGTGCCGCAGCTGCGCAGTGATGCCGACGTGCGCTACGACCCTCGGACCCGACGTCCGGTGTGGCACACCGACGCGACCTTCAAGCCGGAGCCGCCCATCGGCTCGGTGTTTCACTGCAAGCAGGCGCCACCCCAAGGCGGTGACACCTTGTTCGCCGATACCCGCGGCGCCTACGCGGCGCTCGACGAGGCCACCCGCCAGAAGCTGATGCAGCTGGAAGCGGTCTGTTCGCTGGCGCACCACGACAAGAAGATCAGCTTGTACTCCCCAGGTTACCCGACCTTGAGTCCGGAACAGCGCGCCGCCAACCCACCGAACCGGGTGCCGGTGGTGCTCACCCATCCGCTCACCGGCCAACCGGCGCTGTACGGGTTGAACAGCTCGACCTGCGCGCTGGTTCGCAAGGGCGAGCCCATCGAAGCGTCGAAGCTGGACGAGTACGACCTGCAGGGCGTGGAGGACGATAGCGTCGGGATCCTGCGCGAGCTGCTGCCGATGGTCACCGGCCCTGAGTTCACCGTCCGCTGGCGCTGGCAGCCGGGCGACATCGTGGTTTGGGACAACCGCTGCACCATGCACGCGGCGACCGGCTTCGACCATGAGAATCACCTGCGCGAGATGTGGCGTCTGACACTGCTGCAGGCGCGGGCCGGGGCAGCGGCGCGCGCGTAGCCGGTCGGACGTTCAAGCGTCCTCGTCGCTGCGCGTGGCGGCCTTCGCGATCACGCGCTCGCGGTGGAACACGTAGAGACCGCTAGCCACGATTACCGCCGCGCCGGCGACGGTGGAGAAGGCCGGCCACTCGCCGAACAGCAACAAGCCGAACAAGCTGGCCCAGACCAGGTTCAGATAGCCGAACGGCGCGATCGTCGCCGCAGCTGACAGGCTCAGCGCCTTGATCAGGGCAAGATGACCGAGCGCCCCGAGCAGCCCGAGCATGGCCAGCAAGGGCCAGTCCCAGACGTCCGGCATGCGCCAGTAAAACGGCACGATCGCGCTCGAAACCAGCGTTCCGATCAGCGTCGTATACAGCAGCGTGGTGAACATCGGGTCACGGGTGCTGAGCATTCGTGTGGTCAGGTTGTACAGCGCGTTGCTCAGCGCTGCGATCAGACCGAGCAGGGCGACGCTCTGGAACAGACCGGGCCCGGGCTGCACGACGATCAGCGCGCCAACGAAGCCGATAAGGACACCGGTCCAGCGCCGCGGCCCGACCGATTCCTTCAACAACGGCACCGACAGGACCGTGATGAACAACGGACCGGCCAGCAGCAGCGCGGTGACGTCGACCAGCGGCATGTAACGCACCGCAAGGAAGAACATCGCATTGGTGAACAACATGAGCGCCGAGCGGATCAATTGCAGACCGGGGCTGCTGGTGCGAAGCACGCGGCCGACCCGCGGTCCGAGATAGATCAGCACGAACACCAGATGGAAGAAGAAACGACCCCATACGATCTGCGCCAGCGGGTAGGTGGCGCTCAGGTACTTGCCGATTGAATCGAGCGATACGAACAGCAGTGTTGCAAGCACCATGAAGGGCACACCGCTACGCCAGCTGTTCATGCTCGTACCCGTCAGACCTGCAACGTAGGGGGTTGTGTTCGAGGCGCTGCCGGCCGCCGGCCTTGGTACGTCGGCGCCGACGCGCGTCGAACAGGTGAACGCCGGGCCGGGCCTCGAGCCCGCTCAGCGTTCGGTCATCGGCTGCCGGTCGCTATAGTACCTTGAGTTCACTGTCCGCTGGTGCTGGCAGGCGGGCGATATCGTGGTCTGGGACAACCGCTGCATCATGCACGCGGCCTAGGGATTCGACCATGAGAATCACCTGCGCGAGATGTGCCGGATGACGCTGCTCGGGCGTCTCACGCCTGCAAGCGCGACGGCCTGGCCTTGGCCGATCGCGCGCCATGCGTGGCAAGAAGTGTGCAGCGAATCGACGATCCAGCCACTCGCGTCGCGATCAAGCCCCTCGAATGCCAACTGCATCACGCTTTGGGGACGTAACCCGAATCGGGAATACGAATTTAAGGCTCCCTTAATCTTCGCCTCCCTAGACTCCTCCGCACTCCGGTTGCCCGACCAGGTTGGTGGCTCGGTCGTCCGTGAGCACGATTCAAGAAATCAGCGAGGCAGTTCATGATTGGAGCCAAGAGACATTCGCGGCTTGGTGCGACCATCGCGCTAGCGGCTGTTGCGCTTCCGGCGAGCGCGTTCTTCGAACCGGCCGAGACCTACAAGTTCGATGGTGAGAATCCCCACTCGGGGGTCATCGCGGATTTCAACGCCGACGGCATCGACGATCTGGCCGTG
>JAGRHX010001021.1 GCA_020444775.1 Gammaproteobacteria bacterium | reverse complement strand
CGAAGCTGGAGGACGACTTCTGGGCAATCGGCGCCAAGGCCACCGAAGAGGGCGTGAACTGCAATATCGGCACCGATCCCTGCACGCTCGGCAAGAAATCCGACCTGACCCTGGTCGAGCTCTCCGACGCCGACAAGAAGCGGCGCGCCGAGGTGGTCCAGGACGTGGTGCTCGTGAAATGGGGCAAGCGTTGTGGCAAGGACTGCGCACAGCGCTGGAACGAGACCGTCGGCAAGGTTGTCGGTCTGCAGATTCCGCTGGACAAGCTCTGATCCACCTTCACCCGGTCACGCGGCCGCCAGCCTCCGGCGGCCGCGCACCCGCCAGATTCCCGGCCACTCATCATGGACCATCTACTTCTGCTGGCGCACCGGCTCTCACGCTTCGGTGCCTGGGTCGCTGGCGCTCTGATCATCGGCGCCGCCGTGCTCATCGGCGTCGACATCGTCATGCGCAAGTTCTTCTCGACCTCGGTCGGCGGGGCCAGCGAGCTGTCCGGCTACGTGCTCGCCATCAGCGCCTCCTGGGGCTTCGCCCTGACCCTGCTGGACCGCGCGCACATCCGTATCGACTCGCTATACGTCGTGCTGCCGCTACGACTGCGGGCCTTGATGGACATCCTCGGTCTCGTGGTGCTGCTGGCCTTCGTCGGCTTCCTGTCCTGGCAATGCAGTCTGGTCTTTCTGCAGACCTATGAGCTGGGCTCTCGCGCGCTGACCCCCATCGCGACCCCGTTGGTCTATCCACAGGCGCTGTGGCTGCTCGGCATGGTCTATTTCCTGATCGTCATCGGATTGTTGCTGCTGCGTGCCGTGCTGGCGCTGCTGGGCGGCGATCTGCAGACGGTACAACGCATCGCCGGCTCACGCTCTGCCACCCAGGAGGTGGAGGAGGAGCTTCGCGACACCCGCTTGCGTATGGACACAGGTGGCAACGAGGCATGATCTGGGTCGCAATCATCCTGCTGGTCGTCTTTCTGGCGCTGAGCATTCCCATTGCCGCGGCGATGGCCGCGCTCGGTCTGTCGCTGGACTACCTGTACAGTTTCCTCCCCCTACGACTGGCCATGGGCGAGATGAGCTGGGGTGTGTCCACGGATTTCATCCTCTTCGCCATCCCGCTGTTCGTGCTGCTCGGCGAGCTGCTGCTCCGCTCCGGCATCGCGGAACGCATGTACGCGGCGATGAGTCAGTGGCTGTCCTGGTTGCCGGGCGGGCTGATGCATTCCAACATCGGCACCTGCACCCTGTTCGCCGCGGTCTCGGGCTCCAGTGTCGCTACCGCCGCGACCATCGGCACGGTCGCGGTCAACGAGATCGACCGCCACGGCTACCACGAGAGACTGTTCCTGGGCACCATCGCCGCCGGTGGCACGCTAGGCATCCTCATCCCGCCATCGATCGTGATGATCGTCTACGGCGCGTTGACCGAGACGTCGATACCACAGCTGTACCTGGCCGGGATCATCCCCGGCCTGATCCTCGCCCTGCTGTTCATGGCCACGGTGGTCATCGCCTGCACGCTGCGCCCGCACTGGGGTGGGGACCGCATCGAGATGAGTGGCGCGGAACGCCTGCGCACGCTACCGGACCTGGTCCCGCCGCTGATCATCTTCATCGTCGTCATCGGCTCGATCTACGCCGGCATCGCCACGCCCACCGAGTCCGCGGCCCTCGGCGTGCTCATGGCCTTGGTGCTGACCGCGATCAAGCGCAGACTCAGCTGGCGAATGCTGGCCGCCTCCATCGAAGGCACGATCAAGACCAGCTCGATGATCATGCTGATCCTGATCGGTGCCACCTTTCTCAGCTTCGTCATCACCTCGGTCGGCATCGGTCGTCAGGTGACCGATCTGATCACGCAATCGGGCCTGTCACCGATGCACACCATCTGGCTGCTGGTCGGGCTCTATCTGGTGCTGGGCATGTTCATGGAGTCACTGTCGATGATGATCGCGACGGTGCCGATCATCACGCCGGTGGTCATCAACATGGGCTTCGACCCGGTCTGGTTCGGGGTGCTGATGATGCTGTTGCTGGAGACCGCGCTGATCACACCACCGGTGGGCGTCAATCTGTTCATCGTCCAGGGCGTGCGCGGCCGCGGTCAGATCAAGGACGTGATGATCGGCTCCATGCCTTTCGTGGTCACGTTGCTGGCGATGATCGCGTTGCTGGTGCTGGTGCCGGATCTGGCCTTGTGGCTACCGACCACGGTGATGCGCTGAGACGGCGTCCGAGCATCGAATGGAGCCCACCCGGCACCGGGCGTATGTTCCGATCCATCGCGTCGCCACGTACACTCATATGCCATTCCCGGTCTGCATCCGAAGGAGATCCCCATGCCCGCCACCGCGATGAATCACTTCACGATCCTGACCGACGATGTCGACACCACGGTCGCGTTCTATGCCGAGTTCCTGGACCTGCATCCCGGCAAGCGACCGCCCTTCGAGTTTCCCGGCGCGTGGCTGTATGCGCGTGACAGCTCTGATGCGATCCTGCACGTCATCGGCGACCGTTCCAGCGATCTGCTGGTCAAGGGGGTGATCGATCACATGGCCTTCTCGGCCCGGGATCTGGCCAGCGCGGTCGACAAGCTGAAGAGCCGTGGCGTCGAGTACGAGCTGCGCAAACTGCCCGACGACGGTACCTGGCAGCTGTTCTTCCACGATCCGAACGGCGCCAAGATCGAGCTCGACTTCGACCGTTCGGAATCGGCCGAGGCCGCCTGACCGGGCGCATGGTCGAGCGACTCAGCTGCGAAAGATGAAACCGTGGTCGGCCGCCATCATCAGACCGATGAGGGTCGGCGACGGTGTGCCGAGCACGCGCATCCGGCGCACGCTCAGCAGCCATGACGGCGCTGATACGATGATCGCGACCGGCTGTCCGTCACTGTCCAAGGTGACCGTGTAGACGTTGGCCCACAGCCACGATTTGCCGGTATCGGCCTGATACTGGATATATTCCTGGCCATCCAGCCGCAACACGGTCAGTCGCTGGCAGGGCTCTTTGTTGGTGAACACGCAGCCGCGATTCCCGAAGGTGAATACCCGACCACGATCGGTGCCCGACTCACGCAGCTCGAGCTCATGGTGGCCGTTGCGATGCAGCCGACCATCACGGGTGACCTTGCGATAGCAGTCGAGCGTTCGCTTTGCTGTGACGATCGTGTACACGTGGTCCGGACGCAGCGTGGACATGCGCGCCTCGATGACCTCACCGCCCGCGCGTGGCGACGCGATGAGACGATTCTTCAGGGACAGACGCAGCTCGTAGTCATGGTCCTCGCGGACCGCCGCGATTGCCTCGGTGGACCGCTCGAAGCGCGCCCGGTCGATACGCTCGAGCATGACCGGCAATCGGTCGCCGGGATTGATGGTGATGCTGCTCATACCCGCTCTCTTCTACCCGGGCGCGGCAGCCGCCCGGCTGGTCCGAGCGTAACGGCCGCGAGGCCGCATTGTTGAGTTGAACAACCAGCACAGGAGACCCGCCATGCACAGAGGCATCATGGCGGTCTGGTCGGACATCACCGACGAGGCCCGCGACGATTACACGGCCTGGTACGAGCGCGAGCACATGTTCGACCGGTTGGCCGTACCGGGCATACGCCGCGCTCGCCACTATCAGACGCACAGCGGCGCCCCCGGGTATTTCACCTACTTCATCACCGACGATGCCGCGGTCATGGCCGGTGACGCCTATCTGGCCAGCGCCAACAATCCCAGCCCGTGGACACAGCGCATCCTGCCCCACTTCCGCAACACCAATCGCACCGTCTTCGACGTGCTGCGTCGGGTCGGCCACGGCAGCGGTGTCATCGCCCTGACCTTGCGCTTCTCACGCGCCGTGGACGCCAGCGATGCGCAGCTCGCGGCGGCGACCCAGCGGCTGGCGGCGCGCCTGCCCGGGTGCATCGAGCGAGACGGCGTCATCGCCGCGCAGCTGTGGCAGGCCGATCTGGAAGCCACCTGGCAGCCGGTCGCCGACCGGGACTTGCGCGCCAGCCGTGACCGGACCTGCGATCTCGCCCTGTTCATCGACGGCACCGGCGTCGAGCCGCTACGGACGCTGCTCGACGCGCTCCTCGACCCGATCGGTGCCGACACGGCAGCGGCCCTGCAAGCGCCGGAGTGCGCCATCCACAGCCTGCTCATCGAAGCGGACGAGAACGAGCCGGGCGAGATCTGAAGCCATCATCGGGGTTCCGCGAGGCACCCCACGGCGGTTGCCCGTATGTTGCCGCCGGCCGCCGGTGGGACCAGGGGCCGCGCTCGCTGCAGCGGTTGACTTCGACGCCAGGCGCGCGTCAATGTTGTGACCGGATGACGTGGCCGTGTCGGTCTGCACACGGCTGGGCTACACCGGTGGCCGCCGTTGCTGTGGCCATGGACATTGCGGAGGGACGCATGCCAGTTCCAGGACACCAGAGTCTGCCGTTGAGCGAGATCGGCGACTATAGGCACATCCAGGTCGAGCGCGCCGGGCTCGCGCTGGGCGCCTTCATCAACGGCGTCGATCTGTCCAGCGTGCAGCCTGCCGCGGTCTACGCTGAGATCGCCGACGCCCTGTGGCGGCATCACGTCGTGTTCCTTCGCGATCAAGCCTTGTCGGCGGAGGCCCACCTGGCCCTGGCCAGTCACTTCGGCGCACCTGAGAAGCATGAGATCTTCCAGGCCGACACACGTCATCGTGAGATCTCGATCCTCGAGAACGACGCCGAGCGGCCACCCGAGATCAACGTCTGGCACACCGACGTGACCTATCGCGAGCGGCCCTCACTG
>JAGRHX010001020.1 GCA_020444775.1 Gammaproteobacteria bacterium | reverse complement strand
ATTCTGGGTGATTTACTCGGCATGGATGCCAGCGAGATCGACAAGCTTCGCAACGAAGGCGTCATCTAGACCGGAACCGCTCCGGCGACGCCACGCGGGTCTGCCCGTCCGCGATAACGACGCGGACGGCTCACCGCGTTGCCGAGAGGTACCAGACGAGGGCGGCGTTGATGCTGCACCGCCGCCACGCATGGACAAGCTCGGGGCATGCGGGCAGATTGCCGCCAGGAAGAGCGGGCGCGAGAGGTTGCCGCTACCGCGTTTATTGGGAGCCAGTTGAGCATGCCCGGTGGGACGTATCTGCGCCTGGCGGTACTCGTCATCGCCGCAGGCGCATGGGTCGCGGCCACGGCCTGGAGCGTTGGCCGCGCAAGTGATGTCTCCTGGTTGCTCTGGCTCGAACACTGGACGGGCGACTTCAGGACGGCGCTGCTCTCGCACCGGCCCAAGCGTCCACATGAACGTGTCGCGCTCATCACTATCGACGACGACACGATGCAACCCTACATCTATCGCTCCCCGATCGATCGCCGATTGCTCGCAAGTCTCGTCTCCGCGATCGACAAGGCCGGCGCGAAGGCCATCGGACTCGACTTCCTGTTTCTCAAAGCAACTGAGAAACGTAAGGACGAGGAACTAATCGAGGCGCTACGCAAGGCGAGGGCGCGGATAGTCGTTGCCAGCGCCGATAAGCGGGTCGATATCCGACCCGCTCAGGCCGATTACCAAAGGCGCTTCCTGAAGGAGACCGGCGCGACGGGGGGCTACGCCAACTTACTGACGGGCAAGGACCGCGTGGTGCGCTATGTCGCGGCACCTGCCGACCCGGCTTTTCCGAAGAGCTTCGCTGTCGCATTGGCGAAACCTGGTGCGGCCCCGCCCGGCAACGGCCCGCGCCGCATCGCCTGGATGCTGAACCCCTACGACGGCAACGAACGCTTCCTTGCCGTCCCCGCGCATTTCCTGGTGACACCGGACGGGAAGCAAACACCTGTTGCCCCTGCATTGCTTTCGAAACTCAAGGACAAAATCGTGATCATCGGGGCTGACTTCCCCGACATCGACCGCCACCAGATCCCGATGCTCACTTGGCGAGGCGAAGCAGACGAGGTCGCGGGAATGCTGATCCACGCCCAGATCGCTGCCCAGCTCGTCGACGGCCGCACTATCGAACACGTCGACCGAAACGTGCTACTCGCAATATTCGCCATCCTCGCCGCGGTGGGACTGATGTTCGGACTGCGCCACGGATTTGTCGCGGTCAGCCTGTATGCTACGACAGCATCGGTGTTAATGGTGCTGGCGGACATGATCTCGTTTCATTTTCTGGATCAGATCATCCCCTTTGGTGCGAGTATCATGGCAATAATTCTCGGCCTCGTCGGGGGACTGGTGCTGCGCCGCTTCCGCATTTTCTTTTTGAAGACCTGATCGCCGACGCACGTTGCGTTTC
This sequence comes from Gammaproteobacteria bacterium, assembly GCA_020444775.1. Next base: position 1,124 of record JAGRHX010001020.1, on the reverse strand, counting down.
CATGACCTGACGACACTAATTGGCGTTTCCCGAAGGAGGTGAAATCATGATTGCGACGTCTCCGGCCTGCACATCGCGCCGCTCCGCAGCACGCGAAGCACCCGCCCGCAGAACGGCTGCCAGATTGGGCGGCCTGCTCCTTGCACTCGGTTGCGCGGCCGTCGCCTTTTCCAATCAGGCGTATGCCCAGGTTATCGTGCTCAAGTCCAACGCCAAGGGCGTGAAAGCCGGCACGATGCTCGAGGCGGCAGCCAAGGTGAGCATCCCGTCGGGCGCCTCGGTCGTCGTCGTACTCCCTTCTGGTGCCATGCGCACCATCGCCGGCCCTTACGACGGAACCGCAGCCGGTCTCGCGAAAGGGTCGAAATCGAACCCTGACGTCTTCGCAGCCGTGCAGCGCTACATCGTCACCGGCGGCAGCAGCCAGAACCGCGTCGGCGCGGTGCGCAGTCTCGCGGTCGCGGCATCGAGACCGATACCGTTCTCCTGGGCCAGTGTGCCACTCCACGCAGCCGGAGATTTCTGCATCAAGAAGGGAGCCAGGCCGAATATCGTGCGTTCGCGAATAACCCGCGCGGAAACGGCCACCATCGTCGACATGCACTCCAAGCGCCGCGTCCAGATCAGTTTCGCGAAGGGGCAGGACAGCATTCCCTGGCCCGCCGATCTCGATATCGATCCGCGGGTGACCTACACCGTCGTGACGCCCGGCCCGGTTACCAGAGAAGTGCGCATGCGCATCATCGAACCGCTACCCGCGCGCGAAGATACCTTGCAGGTCCTTCACGGCCAACGCTGCAGCAGCCAGTTCCGCGCATACCTGCGCGAACTTCAGAACTCTTCGAATTGACCACGTGCCCGCCGCCAGCGCCTGGGACGAACCAGGCGCTGTCTCGGGACGCATCTCAGAGAAAAAATGTACCAAGCGGCAAAGGCCGCCGGTTCTACTTCGAGTAGTCGCGCTCGTCGACGATGACCTTGCCGTCGTTCGGCAACGTATCGGGCTGCACGAGTTCGATGACACCTTTGAGCTTCGTGATTTCCTGCAGCGTCTGCGCAACCAGTTCGGCGAATGCCGGGTCGGGCGTCGTCGATTCGGCAACGAGCGTCATCACATCCTGTTC
>JAGRHX010001019.1 GCA_020444775.1 Gammaproteobacteria bacterium | reverse complement strand
AGCGCCAAGGCGATCAGCACCAACAACACGCCGGCGAGGACGCCGCTTCGCGTGCCTTTCGGGGGCTGAACCATCGGGCCCGGCAGGTCAGGGACTGACCCGGCGAAATCCGTGCGGGCAGGCCGCCGCCGGGCCGCAGGCCCCACCCGTCCCTGTCCATCGCCCTTGCAACGAAAACGCTCAACCCGGACCCGGACGAGCGCTGGGCTGCCATCCAACATCAATCGCAATTCCTTGTGATGGTGAGCACCCGCCAGGACGCCAACCAATCGACTCCGTTTCGATCCCGCCCGGGAACCAGGCCGGCCCGACACACCGAACAGCTCGGTGCGTCCATCCACCCGGCCGAGTCTGGACAGACGCCCCGAGCGCGTGCAACAGGTCGTGGCGATCCGGTCGCCGTGCGTTCCCAGCAGCGCTCCGGCCTGGGAAGCGGCGGTCGGTTTCGGCCGGCGATGCGCGCGTCGGCGCCCCGCGTAGCCCTACAGACCGAACCATGTTCCTGAACGACGCGTTCGGGCTTGACGGCCGAGCGGCATCAGACGCACAGTCCCGGGGAGATGTGCCCGCCCCATCAAGCCGTCGACACGCCCGACGCCGGCCGTCGACCTCGATTCCCCCGCTACCACCTCAATTCAGCCTTCGCGAATGGACTCGAAACAACGATCGTCTGGCCTGGACTTCATAGCCGGCCGCCTACACCGCACGGGTTTGCTGCTCGGCCCCCTGCTCACCCTGCTCCCTGCACCTGTCCTGGCGCAGTTCGATCCGAGCTCGAACGCGGTTCGCGATGCCTACACCGGTGATGCCACGGCTGAAAAGCTGACCGCCGCGCGCGAAGGGCTGATGCAAGTCCTCGAGGCGGTGAATCCAAGTGGCGGCGGCAATGGGCCAGGGGGGTCCATCGTTACTGTCACAACGCCCCGCCAGCTACCGTCGCCACCCGCGATATCCATCCTCGAGACGCTCACGCCGGGCAGCGACGGCGATCTGGGCGCGCCGGGCACGCCGTTGACGTTGAACGGCACACTGCTGCAGCCGCAGGCGAGCTTCACCAGCGGGCGGGCTGTGAGCATCGGTAGCGGCGGCACGATCATCGACACGGGAGCCTTCGAGCTCAGCTTGACCGGTGTCGTCAACGCGGGTGGCGCACTGCTCAAGCGAGGCAGTGGCACGCTGGCCCTGAGCGGCAACAATATCTGGAACGTGGCCCCGCATCTCGAAGCGGGTCGGCTGCGTGGTAGTACCGCCAGCCTCGCAACTGCCATCGCCACCGGCAGCGGCGTGACGCCAGCGCCCGGCTCGCCCTTGGCCGAGGTCGAGTTCGCGCAGGCCAGCGATGGTGCCTATAGCAACGTCATCTCGGGCACCGGGGTGTTGGTCAAATCCGCTGCCGGCACCCTGGACCTCAGCACCGAGCAGACCAATACCGGCGGCACGCGGGTGGAGGACGGGCGCCTGCGGCTCGTCGGAGCCGGCAACCTCGGCGGTGGACCGCTGTTCATCGCGAGCGGCGCCGAACTCGACCTCACCGCGCAGACCGCCTTCACCACTCAGGCAAGCGCCTTGTCCGGTGCCGGCAACGTCTCGCTCGGAAGTAGGCGCCTGACGCTGTCAGGCGGCAGCGATTCCACTTTCGACGGCGTGCTCTCGGGTGCCGGCGAATTTCGTATCGACTCCAGCCAGATAGTGACCCTGACGGGCGTGAGCACCTACACGGGGGCGACGCGGATCGAGCGCGGTGGGCTGACACTGAGTGGCAATGGCAACCTCAGCGCACAAACCCCGGTCTGGTTCAGCGACAACGGCAAGCTCGATATCAGCCCGGCCAATGGCGATCGCAGCATTGGTGGACTGCAGGGCTCCAGCGGCAGCGTGCTGCTCGGCGCCAATCGGCTGAGCCTGGGCGCAGGCGATGTCAGCGCCAGCTTCAGCGGCAGCATCAGCGGCAGCGGTGGTATCACCAAGGTCGGTAGTGGCCGGCAGCAACTGCTCGGGACCAACAGCTACACCGGGATCACCCGGGTCGACGCTGGCGTTCTGACCGCGGCACCGGCAGCGCTCAGCCAGAGCGTCATCAACAATGCCGTGCTCGAGCTCACTGCGACCGACCCCAGCGGCTTTCCGCTTCAGGTGAAAGCCTATAGCGGCAACATCAGCGGTACGGGTCGTTTGGTCAAGGTCGGCTCGGGGGTCGTCTGGCTGCGTGGCAGCCACAGCTACAGCGGTGGCACCGAGGTCCGCGAAGGGGTATTGCTCGGCAACGCGCAGAGCTTGCAGGGGGACATCCTCAACAACGCCACAACCGGCTTCTACCAGGTGACCGATCAGAGCTATGCCGGCACGATCAGCGGCAACGGGCTGCTGGTGAAGTACGGCCCCGGCAAGCTCACCTTGCTGGGTGCCAACAGCCACGGCGGTGGCACCGCCTTTCAAGGTCCGCTTCGGATCATGGACGACCGCGCCTTGGGCGCCAGCGGCAGCGCCTTGGTGCTGGTCGATGGCGTACTGGAGTTGGGCACGAGCATGGCAACGTCCCGCCCACTCAAGCTTGCCGGAAACCAGAATGTGCTCGCGCTCGGCGCACACGATTTACACCTCAGCGGCCCGCTGACCGGCACCGGTGCCGTAACCAAGACCGGTAGCGGCACGCTGCAATTGATCGGGCAGCACAAGCATGACGGCGGCACGCATATTGCCGAAGGCGGCGTGCGTATGTCTGGCCATCACAAGGGCAATCTGACCCTGGCACAGGCCAGCACGCTGAAGGTGCAGGTCGACGCGAGCGGACGGTCAGATCACATCGAGGTGAGCGGACCGGGCTCGTCGGTGAATCTGCAGGGTGGCAGGCTACAGGTGCTGGCGGCGGATGGTGACTACGCGGCGCGCACCCGCTACACGCTCATCACGGCGCCTGCGGTGAACGGCACCTTCTCATCGGTAAGCAGCGATCTGGCGTTTCTGCAGCCAGGTGTAGGCATCGATGCCAACAATGTCTACCTTATCCTGAGTCGAAACAATACCGGTTACGCGGACCTTGCCACCAACCCATCGCAAGCCTCGGTCGGAGAGGCGCTCAGCCGGCTGCTCTCGGGCAGCTCGGACGACATCAGCGATATCACCAACGCTTTCAACACGCTGAGCGTAAGCGAGGTGCCGGCCGCGCTGGACACGGTGGGTGGCCTCGCCTTCACGAGCCTGGACCAGGTTGGCGCGCTGCAGGCGCGTTCCCTGACGAGGCAGGCCAGCGCACGCTTGCTGGGCGTCGCCGGCACCGACAACATCAGCCCTGGCGGGCTGTCCTTCGATATCGATTCGAGCGTTGCCTTCGCCATGGGCCGCGATTCGATTCCGCTTGCGCGGTCAGCCGCACCGACGCCAACGACCGATTCGATGAACACCACGGGACACCGGCATGGCGTCTGGATACGCGGCCTGGCTGCGCATGGCCGACTCGAGGGCGGCGACAGCAGCGGTGACACGAAGCTGCGCTCGAACGGATTGATGGTCGGCGTCGACCAGGCCGTCAGCCCATCGTTGACCCTCGGTCTGCTGGGCGCGTGGCTGGACGCGGAGATCGAGCAGCCCCGGGCACTCAGCAGCAGCAGCCGCGAAAGCTGGGTCGTCGGCGCCTACGGGCGTCTGCAAGCCCCCACCACGCAGGGCGCCCTGTTTCTCAGCGCGCTCGGCACCTATGGGTTCGACCAATACGAGAGCACTCGCGGTCTGAGCATCGGCCCGCTGCTGAGAACAGCTCGCTCGAGCTTCTCCGGACGCACCGTCAGCGTCTACAGCGAGGCAGGCTATCGTCTCGAGCTCGGCCCAACCGTCGAGCCCTTCATCGCCGCCCAGTGGACCACCCAGCATCAGAACGCCCATGCGGAGACCGGCGCGGGTAGCCTGAATCTGAGGTTGTCCGAGCAGCACGGGGATTCGCTGCAATCATTGCTGGGCGTGCGTGGTCGCTGGGCCTCGGAGCCCGGCGACAACGCCGGGATCGTGCTTCAGGCGCAAGCCGCCTGGGCGCACGAACATGCGGACAGCAACACGATGACGGCCAGCCTCGCCGGTGATCTGACCGGCACCCGCTTTCAGGTCCGCGGCCGGCCCGTGGCGCGCGACAGCGCACAGCTCGGCATCGCCCTGACGCGAGGCATCGGTGACGCGCTTCGGCTTCACGCAGGTATCGATGCCGATCTCAGCCGGGACCAACGGACGTTCGCCTTCTCCGCGGCGCTGCGGGCGAGCTGGTAGGCGGTAGTAGCGGTGCCCCGTTGCGTTGCCGCGCGTCCGGTCGTAGGCGATGGCGTTGCTCGTCTGGGTGTTTCGGGTTCCGACACCCCGCCTATCTCACCAGACTCCGCACTTCCCCTATGGAAGCGCCGATCAAGTGTTTCCCTATTTCTTGACGGTCCAGCTCTTAGGGAACCGCTGATTTATTCCATCCATGGAATCAATCAGCATCGCAAAGCGAAAATGCGATTTCCGCTTTGCTCACGAAGTCAACGACTTACGTCGTCGACTTCGGTGGCACATCCCTGTGCCACACAGGAAACGCTGA
>JAGRHX010001018.1 GCA_020444775.1 Gammaproteobacteria bacterium | reverse complement strand
GGTTCACGACCCTTGGGGATTCCGAATACCGCTGGCAGACGGAAGTGCGGCAGGTGCTGCCGACGCCGGAAGTCCTGAACGATGTGGTGCTGTACAAGGCCCTGCTCGACGTGGACAACCCCGAAGGGCGACTGCGCTCCGAAATGACGGCGCAGGTTTTCTTCGTTGTTGGTTCCGCGAAAGATGCTGTGCTTGTCCCGGTCATGGCCCTGCAGACCATGCCGGAGCGGCCTCAGCGAAAATCAGGTGACAGCCAGACGACGCAGGCGCGCCAGCCACCACCGATGCCAGAGGGCATGCGCGAGGCGCGACAGGCACATCCGGACGCAACGTTGGCAACCGTGCTTGTCGTCGGTTCCGACGGTGAGCCCGTGCCGCGCATGATCCTGACAGGCTTACGGACACGCACGCAGGCCGAAGTCCTCTACGGGCTCGATCCCGACGAGACCGTGGTGACCGGAGAGGTGAAGATCGCGGCGCCAAAATCCAGCGCAAATCAAAGTGGTCCGCCGGGACCACCACCGTTCATGGGGCGCTGAGAGCAGCAGCCGTGGACACAGACACCCCACTCATTCGTCTCGAAGGCGTAAAGCGCTATTTCGGCTCGGGCGACACGGAAGTGCGCGCGCTCGACGGCGTGTCGCTGACGATCCGCTCGGGTGAGTTTGTGGCTATTGTCGGCCAGTCGGGCTCCGGCAAGTCGACCCTGATGAACATACTCGGCTGTCTCGACCGGCCGACAGGCGGGACCTATTGCATCCGCGGCGAAGACATTGCGCACCTCGATGCCGACGACCTGGCCGCGCTTCGCCGTCAGACCTTCGGTTTCATCTTCCAGCGCTACAACCTGCTTTCCAGTATCACTGCCACGGAAAATGTTGAAATTCCGGCCGTTTATGCGGGCCTCAGCACCGCCGAGCGCCGTGAAAAGGCGACGGCGCTGCTCAATCGCCTCGGACTGTCGGACCGGGGAGGCCACACACCGAACCAGCTCTCGGGCGGCCAGCAGCAACGCGTCGCCGTCGCGCGCGCGCTGGTCAACGATGCTGAAGTCGTCCTGGCGGACGAGCCCACCGGCGCCCTGGACTCCGGGTCGAGCGACGAGCTGCTGGGCCTGCTTGAAGAGCTTCACGCCTCGGGCCGGACGATCATTCTGATCACCCATGACCACGCCGTGGCCGCACGCGCACAGCGCATGATCGAACTGAAGGACGGGCGGGTGATCTCGGACACCGGAACCACCGCCTCCCGGCCCGCACAGGAAGCGCCCTACCGCTATGTGCGAAGCGGGCCGTCATTCGTCGGCCAGATGATCGAGTCCGTGAAGATGGCGTTCCGGTCCCTGCGCGCGAACCTGTTCCGTACGGCGCTGACCCTGCTCGGGGTCATCATCGGCGTTGCGGCGGTCGTCGCGATGCTGGCGATTGGCCAGGGCAGCCAGCGAGAGGTCATGTCGCGTTTCGAATCCATGGGATCGAACCTGTTGTTCGTCCGCCCCGGCGCGCCCGGCACACGCATGAGGGGCGATGCCATCGCAACACTTACACTTGCCGATGCGGATGCGTTGAACGAACTCGACAACGTGCTGGCCGCCGTTCCATCCCGGTCGGGATCGGCAACGCTGCGAGTCGGCAGCGAGGACTACCGCACGACAATCGAAGGCGTCTCGGCTGATTGGCCAATCGCGCAGAACCGGGGCCTGAAATACGGGACCTTCTTCACGAAGGACGATGTCACCCATCGGGTCGGCGTGGTCGTGCTTGGCACGACAACGGCCGGGAACCTGTTCGACAATGTCGAGGGTGCTGTCGGCCAGTATGTGTTCCTGGGCGGGGCGCCATTCGAAGTGGCCGGAATCCTTGAGGAAAAAGGCGCGTCATCCTGGGGCCAGGACCAGGACGATGTGGCGCTTGTGCCGATAACGACCGGCATGATGCGCCTGTTCGGACAGAGCTATCTCTC
>JAGRHX010001017.1 GCA_020444775.1 Gammaproteobacteria bacterium | reverse complement strand
CCGCAGACGAAGAAGCCGGCGGTCAGCAGCCAGAAGCCCCGATGCCGGGTCGCTTCGCGTAGCGCCGCCGAGATAGACAGATCGCCATCCGACCGCTCCTGCAGGGCCCGACCGGAGACACCCAGCGCGGCCGGAATCATCAGCACCATCACGCCACCGAGCAGCACCAGCGCGAGCTGCCAGCCCTGCCAGACGATCAGACCGTGGGCCAGGGGCAGCATCAGCATCTGACCGACCGAGCCACCGGCAGCCACCACCCCCAGCGCGCGACTGCGCATCGCCTCGGGAACACGCTTACCGACCGCGCCAATGGCAATGGACACCGAGGTTGCCGAAGCGCCCAGACCGACCAACAGACCTGCGCTCACCCACAGCGCCAGCGGCGTCTGCGAGTGTGCCATCGCGTACAGACCGACCACCCACATCGCGCCACCGAACAGGATGACCCGACCCGAGCCATGGCGATCCGCGAGCATGCCCATGAACGGGGTGACCGCCCCGGTCAACAATGTGAGCAGCGCGATCGCGAAGGCAAAGGTCTCGCGGTCCCAACCGAACGCGCTGGTCATCGGGTACAGGAACAGCCCGAAGGTCTGACGGGTGCCGGCGGACAGCATGAAGACCAGCGCACCGCAGAACATGATGAGTGCGGGTGTCTGCCAGGCCCACCCCGACGACGATGCTGACGGGCGACGAAGATGGCTTTCGGTCATGGCGGACGATTCCTGCTGATGAGCGTCGAGGGACTGCGCCGGAAATCGAGGCCGGCACGCAGTCCCCGGACCGGTGAGGTCCGGGTAATGGGGGGTCGTGTTGGGCGGTAGACGAGCGCGCAAGCGGCAACTGCAGGCATCAGACATGCTGGTACGCTATGCCTGCTCATGGACTTGAAACCACGACTTGAAACCACGCTGGGACTCGAGACCACGCTGGCGGCAGCGCTGCCGGCCGGCGGCGCCGATCTTAGTCGAAACGCCGCGTCGCAGCGATCGACGACCGATGCCGCGGGGCGGCCGTGCACCGCCTTCGGCACCAGTCCGAATACGCCAGGGGAAGACCCGATCTGGAGAACCGCCGACCGTGAACCAATCATCCCGGATGCCGACCCTGCTCGGCTTCGCAGGCGTGCTGCCCTTCGCGGCGCTGGCGCTGGCGCTGTGGATCCTGCCCGCCGCGCAGGCACCGCTGATGGCGCGCTGGCTGGTCGGTTACGGCGCGATCATCCTCACCTTCGTCGGCGCCTTGCACTGGGGCGTGGCAATGGTCCACCCGGAGGTACCCGAGCGCGACCGCGCACGCCTGATGCTGTGGAGCGTGATCCCCTCGCTGGTCGCCTGGCTGGCCCTGGCGCTGCCGCAGCTCGCCGGGCTCGCGTTGCTCGCCATCATGTTCCTCATCCAGTTCGAAGCGGATCGGCGTCTGGACCGACGCTTTGCGGTCGGCAGCTGGTTCCTGCGTCTACGCGGCAGGCTGACCATCGCGGTGCTGATCTGCATCCTGCTCGCGAGCCTGGCCCTG
>JAGRHX010000067.1 GCA_020444775.1 Gammaproteobacteria bacterium | reverse complement strand
CCGGCAAGCACGGCAAGGGCTTCGCGGTGGTCGCGGACACGGTCCGGACCCTGGCCGAGACCTCTGAGACAAACGCCGCCAGCATCGCCGAGCTGATCTCCGAGATCCAAGGCAGCGCCCGCTCGGTGGGCGAGGCGGTCAAGCTGTCCGCCGAGACCGCTCGCGAGGAGGCCGAAACCGGCGTCGAGGTGGTCACCCAGCTTGCACAGATCCGCGATGAGATGACGACCATCGCGACCGGCAGCAAGGCGCTTTCCGAAGCCGCCAACGAGATGACCCAGGCCGCTGTGAACGCCCAGTCGCAGTCCGAGGCCATCGCCGCGGCCGCCGAGGAGCAATCGGCGGCGGTGGAAGAGTCGGTGAAGAGTCTGCGGCAGCAGGCCCAGGCCTTGAGCACCGCCGAGCAGGCGTCGCGCTCGCTCGAGGAGATCGCCGAGGAACTGAAGGGCAGCACCGACATCACCAAGAGTGCCGAGGAGGTCGCTGCCGCTGCCGAAGAGCTGTCCGCGACCATCGAGGAGCTGAATCGCAGCGCGGCGGAGATCATGACCGCGGTCGGTCAGATCGGCAGTGGCGCGGACGCCCAGGCGGCTGCCGCTGAGCGTGCGGTGAGCGGTGTCGGCGTCATCGAGAGCGGTGTGCAGACGGCCGACAAGAGCAGCACCATGGCGTTGGAGAAGGGCCAGTCCATCGCCGAAGCGCTGCGCGAGAACAAGACCCGCGTCGACAAGATGATCGCGGGCATCAACTCGGCGATGGAAACCGGCAAGACCAACCTCGCGTCCATCCACACCCTGGAAGGCGTGACCCGCAAGATCGACAAGATCGTCGATGCCATCGCCACCGTCGCGATCAAGATCGGGATGCTGGCGGTGAACGGCGCGGTGGAAGCGGCAAGAGCCGGCGAGTACGGCAAGGGCTTTGCGGTGGTCTCCTCCGATATCCAGAGCCTGGCCGACGAGGCCGCCGAGAACGCGGACCAGATCAAGACGCTGGTGAAGTCCATCCAGGACAAGGCGGTCTCCATGCGTGACGATCTGTCGCAGACCGCCGAGAAGTCGCTGCGTGAGGTGGAGAAGGCCAAGCGCACCAGCGGTGACCTCCAGATCATCGAGCGCGACATGGGCGAGATCATCAACGGCAACGGTGAGATCGCCAAGGCCGCCCAGGAGGTCGCGACCGCGGTCGAGCAGGCCAAGCGGGGGCTGGAACAGATCGCCTCGGCGGCCGAGCAGGCACGCACCGCGACCGCTCAGGCAGCGTCCGCGTCGCGCCAGCAGTCGACCGGCGCCGAGCAGCTGGCCGGTTCGATCGAGGAGATCGCCTCTATCGCCGACGAGCTGCAGGCCGGTAACTGGTCCGCCGGTCGCTGAACCCAAATCGCCTGGAGTACCCGCGCATGACAAGCGATGCCGCAAGCGTGCAGGACGACGAGGCGTTCCTCGAAGAGGACGCCTCGAACCAGTACGTCGCCTTCCAGATCGACCGGGACGTGTTCGCGATCCCGATGATCAACGTCCTGGAGATCATCCGCATCCCCGATACCGTCTCGGTGCCGATGACGCCGCCGAGTCTCATCGGTCTTGCGAACCTGCGTGGCAGTGTCTTGCCGGTGCTCGATCTTCGCGCCCTGCTCGGTCTCAATGCCGGCACCTTCGATGACGCGACCCGAGTCATGGTGGTGGACATGGGACGCCCGGTGGGTCTGGTCGTCGACCGCGTCAACCGGGTCTTCGATGTCGACCCGAACAGTCTGGAGAGCGCCGAGCACGTGCAGAGCACCATCGACGCCAGTCTGGTGCAGGGCGTGGTCAAGAATCTCGATGGCGCCGCGCTCGTCCAGCTCATAGACCTGGACCGGGCCGTCGGCAACGGCTTCGAGTCGATGCTGGGCACTGAACGCACTGATGCCGCGCAGGGACTCGGTGCGGTGGACATCGAAGAGCGTTCGCTGGCGAAGCGGGACGTGGATGAGGACGAGGATGGTCTGCAGCTGGTGATCTTCGAGCTGGACGGCCAGGAGTACGGCTTCGACATCCGTGACGTCGAGGAGATCGTCCGGGTGCCGGACGAGATCAGCGCGGTGCCGAACAGCGGTCATCATGTGCTCGGTCTGGTCAATCTGCGTGCTCAGCTGTTGCCATTGGTCAGTCTGCGACGGATGTTCTCGCTGCCAGAGCAAGCGCTCAACGATCACAACCGCATCCTGGTGCTGAGCCTGGGGCGGGCCGCCGGACGCGGTGACGCGGTCGGCATCGTCGTCGACCAGGTGCGCGAGGTGCTGCGGGTTGCGCAGGATGTCCAGGACAAGGTGCCGGCAATGCTCCGACAGTCCGGCGACATGCAGGAGATCGGCGCCGTCTGTCGGCTCAACGGCGGCAAACGTCTGGTCTCGCTACTGACGGCGGGCGCTCTGTTCCAGAACACCATGGTGCAGCAAGCGCTGGAGATCCGCGACGAGCGTGCCGAGTCAAGCAGTGAGGAGCTCATGGATACGGTGGAACGACTGGACGAAGAGGACGAGACGCAGCTCGTCGTGTTCACCCTGGCCGACCAGGAGTTCGGCGTGCCGATTGCCGTGGTGCAGGAGATCACCCGGGTTCCGGATGAGCTGACCCGGGTGCCGAAGACCCCGGACTTCATCGAGGGTCTGGTGAACCTGCGCGGCTCGGTGTTGCCGGTGGTGGACATGCGTTGTCGCTTCGGTATGGCTCGAATGAGCCACAGTGAGCGCCAGCGGATCCTGGTGCTGGAGCTGGGTGCGGTGCGTACCGGGTTCGTGACCGATTCGGTGCTCGAGGTCCTGCGACTGTCCAAGACCCTCATCGAGCAGTCGCCGAAGCTGTCCGACGAGCAGGCTCGGGTGGTCGGTCGAGTGGTCAACTTCAAGGAGAAGAAACGCATCATCCAGGTGCTGGATGCGCACGAGCTCTTGGATCGACAGGAGCTGGAGGCGCTCAGCGAGACGGCTTGAGCGCGGCTGCGACGAAGACGCTTGAGAGAGTGGGATCATGAGTTCGAAGGTGCTGGTGGTCGATGACTCGGCGCTGATGCGCAAGCATCTGCGCGCGGTGCTCGAATCGGACCCGGAGCTGGAGGTCGAGACCGCGCGGGATGGCGCGGATGCCCTGCGGCGTGTCGCGGAGTTCGATCCGGATGTCGTCACCCTGGACATCAACATGCCGGTGATGGACGGGCTGACGTGTCTGGCCGAGCTGATGGCCCGGGCACCGCGCCCGGTGATCATGGTGTCCTCGCTGACAGAGAAGGGTGCACTCGCGACCTTCGAGGCCATGGCACTGGGCGCGGTGGACTACGTGCTCAAGCCCGGCGGGACCATCTCGCTGAGCATCGACGAGGTCGCCGAGGAGCTGCGTGCCAAGGTGCACGCGGCCAGTCGGGCCCGTATCAATCGGGTGCGTGGCCTGCGCGAGCGGATCCGCAAGGATCGGCCCAGGCTCGAGCCGCGGGGTATCGAGGCGAGCGCGAAGCCCGGCGTGGGGTCAGCGCTGCCCGGGGTGATCGTGGTCGGCGTGTCCACCGGTGGCCCCTCGACTCTGGAGACCGTGCTGGGCGACATCCCGTCGGCGTTCGGCTGGCCGATCCTGGTCGCTCAGCACATGCCCGGGCGGTTCACCAGTGTGTTTTCCGAGCGTCTGGACAGGCGCTGCGCGCTGCATGTGCAGGAGGTCCGGGGTCCGACACCACTCGAGCCCGGTGCGGTGTTCATCGGACGGGGTGATGCCGATCTGGTCGTCAGTCGCCGTGCTGGCAGGCTGGTCGCGACCAGTGTTCCCGCGAACGACTCGCCGTGGCACCCGAGCGTGGATCGTCTGGTGCAGTCGGCGCTCGAGCTGGTGCCGGCCAGTCAGCTGATCGGCGTGCAGCTCACCGGTATGGGTTACGACGGGGCGCAGAGCATGGCCGAGCTGAAATCCAAAGGCGGGCAGACAATTGCCGAGTCCGAGGACAGCGCGGTCATCTTCGGCATGCCGCGTGAGCTGATCGAGCGTGGCGGGGCCAGCGAGGTGCTGGCAGCCGACGAGATCGGCAAGACCTTGTGCGCCTGGACCGGCTTGAAGTGGAGCGAATCATGCCATTGCTGAAGAACTCATCGGGCCAGGAACGAGCCGAGGATGCGCAGGAGCGACGTCAGCAAGGACGCGAGTTGCCGGCGCTGATCGAATCGCTGCAGGCCGTCGAGCCCGAGAAGCGACGCTGGGCGGCCCGTGACCTGGCCGGTTGTCCCGAGGCCGTGGATGCGCTGTGCGACCGGCTCGAGGTCGAGCACGACGAGTCAGTGCGTCAGGCCATCCTCAATGCGCTCATGCGCATCGGCGATAGCCGGGTCTGCGAGCGGCTGACGGCGCTATTGCGCAGCGAGGACGCTGCCTTGAGGAACAGCGTGATCGAGGTGATGCAGAATCTGCCGCAGGTGGTCGCGCCGTACATGGAGCGCCTGCTCAGCGACGACGATTCGGACGTGCGGATCTTCGCCGTCGATATCCTGCAGGTCCTGCAACACGAGAACGCGCCCCGTTGGTTGCTCGAGGTGGTCGAGCGCGACGCGCATGTCAACGTCGTTGGCGCGGCGCTGGACCGGCTCGCGGAGATCGGGACACCGGACATGGTGCCGGCCCTGCTATCCGCACG
>JAGRHX010001016.1 GCA_020444775.1 Gammaproteobacteria bacterium | reverse complement strand
CGCCCAGGCCTGCGCGGTGAACAAGACCCTCGGCTGGGATACCGACAAGGTCAACGTCAATGGCGGCGCGATCGCGCTTGGACACCCCATCGGTGCCTCGGGCGCACGAATCCTCACCACCTTGCTCTACGAGATGCGACGCCGAGACGTGCGCAAGGGTCTGGCGACCCTGTGCATCGGCGGTGGCATGGGGATTGCGATGTGCGTGGAACGTCCGTGAGCATGCAGCCGCCCCGGCACGATGCCAGGACCGGTCGGCGTGCCGCGATTGCGCGGATGGCCGCCGCTGTGATCAGACTCGTGGATTGCCCGAGACGGCTCTAGACGACTTGAACAGGATTGGGGGCCACCGCGCGGCGGCCGGATGTGCCGGCTCGACCAAGGAGCCGGCACATCCAGATATCAACGGCTGCCCGGCGTAGCACGGCGCGCGCCGCGACGACCGCCGGGCTCGGCCTCTGACTGCGGACTGCCGTCCTTCAACTGCGCATCCGCCGCCGGTTCGGCGTCGGCCGCGAGCGCGGCCTGCGACCCCGCCGTCGCCTCCGACGTCGACGTCGAGGCCAGGACACTGTCCATCACTCCAGAGGTCGCGCCGCTCAGATAGCCGAACAGCTCGCCCTGCACCCGGCTTTGCAGCTCGAGTCCGGCATCGAGCTCCTCGTCGAGTCGCTCACCGAGCTCGGCCAGCATGGTGCCGTGCAGGTCGACCAGGGTCTGCGGATCCCGGGCATCTCCCAGCGCCTTCATGCTTGCCGCGCTCGTCTCCAGCATGCGCTGAAGAGCGCCAGCGTGATAGTCGCTGAACAGACCTTGAGTACGTGCTCCGACCTGTCCCCATTCGACCAGGACCCTGGCGGCCTGATCGCTGGCGTCGCGCCACGCGAACAGATAAGCGGAAAAATCCTGAACCATCTCGATTGCTCCCCAACGATATGGAATTGCTGCGTTGCAAAATCTTATTGCGTTGCAGCAAGAAATCAAGTCCTCACATCGTTGTCGAGCCAGCGCGCTGCCGCGTCGTCGTCGCTGCTGCGTGCCTCGACCCAACGCGCCCCACTCGCCGCATCCTCCTTCTTCCAAAATGGCGCGCGCGTCTTCAGGAAGTCCATGACGAATTCACAGGCCGCGAAGGCATCGCCACGGTGCGCGCTGGTGACCACGACCAGCACGATCTGGTCACGCGGCAGGAGCGAGCCGACACGATGGATGACCAGCACATCGATCAGCGACCAGCGACCGCGAGCCTGCTCGATGATGTCGGCGATGGAGCGCTCGGTCATACCCGGATAGTGTTCGAGGGCCATGGCCGCCACCTGCTCACCATCGTTCAGATCACGGCAGATGCCAACGAAGCTGGCCACCGCGCCGATTGCTGGATTGTCCGCGCGCAGGGTCTCGATCTCCGCTCCGACGTCGAAGTCCTGCTCCTGCACTCGCACCACGCTACGTCCCGTCATCGATACGCCCCCTGCTTTGGCACCGAGCTGAGTATCGCGCGATTCATCCGAGCAGAGCGACGAACGGAAGATAGCGCACCCGGTCCCCGGCCCTGACACAACGCCCCTCTGGAATCATCACCAGGCCGTCGGCCCAACTGGTCGAGCTCAGCACATCCGAGCCCTGTCGCGGATGCAGCACCGCGCTCGGTCCGTGCGCCCGCGAATATTCCAGGCGCGCCCGGGCAAACTCGCGGCGACGCCCGGCGCGCGACCACTCGAAATCCGCCCGCACCTCGAAATGCTCCGCGAACAGCTGACGCGCACCGAGTCGCTTGCGCAGAAAAGGGCGCACGAACAGACAATAGGTCACCAATGCGGATACGGGATTGCCCGGCAAGCCGACGAAATCGCTCTGGCCGATCCGACCATAGGCGAGCGGCTTGCCCGGCTTCACGGCGACCTTCCACATGTCGAGCGAGCCGATGGCCTCCAACGCCGCCTTGATGTGGTCCTCCTCGCCCACCGACATGCCGCCACTGGAGACCACCAGATCGGCTCCAGAGGCCGCGGCGCTCAACGCGTCGATCGCGGCCGCAAGAGTGTCGCCGACGATCCCGCAGTCAATCACCTCGCAGTGCATGCCATGCGCCAGGGCCTGCAGCACGAAGCGGTTCGAGTTGTAGATCTCACCGTAACCGAGCGGCTCACCGGGCATGCGCAGCTCGTCACCATTACTGAGGATCGCGACGACGGGTCGCTTCATCACCGCCACATCGGCCAGCCCCAGCGAGGCCAGCACGCCAATCTCCTGGGCACGCACGATGGTCCCCTTGTCGAGAATCTCATCGCCGCTGCGGATGTCGTTACCCCGCGGTCGCACGTTCTCGCCCGCATTGACCGGACCCAGCGTCACCCAGTCGCCATCACGCTCGCAGTCCTCCTGGGCGATCACCGCGTCGGCACCCGGTGGCATGGGGGCACCGGTGAAGATGCGCGCCGCGGTGCCGACCATCAGGGGCTCGACCACGCCGCCCGCCGCGATCCGCTGCGACACACGCAGACGGTTGCGGGCTTGCGCGTCCAAATCCATGCTGCGCACCGCGTAACCGTCCATCTGACTGTTGTCATAGCCCGGCACATCGATTGGTGCTCGTACCGCCTCGGCCAGTACCCGGCCGACGGCCTCGCCGAGCGGGACCCGTTCGACAGCCGTGAACGGTCGGGCGTTCGACAGCATGATCGATTGTGCCGCCTCGACGCTGAGCATGCCCGGGCTGTAGCAGAAGTCATCGGCCACGCTCACCACGCGTGAGGACCGGGCATCGTCGAGCGCCACGGACTCGACACGCGATTCGCTGTTTGCATTCATCTGGAAGTCACTCCGGCACGCCGCTGGCTGGCGGAAAAGGCTTGCACCGACCTCCCACCAATCGGCACGGTCCCGAAACCTGCGTACGGAAACCGTGATCGGGTTCAGTCCGAGCGCTGATTGTACCGGCCACACGCGCGCCTGGCCGCAACCGATGCTCAGCATCACAACGCCAACACCGCAAGCGCATCCATTATGATTCGCGCACCCAACGAACCAGCGCCTGCTCGGCGAGATCCCGGCAACGAGCAGGTACGTACGCCGAACCACGATTTGCACGGCACCACGGTCGGTCGATCCGAGCCGCGGGCCACGCGCCATCAGGGAGACCCTCACTTGGCCGACACAGCCGCCGGCACACGTTATCTCGCCCATCAGGACTTCAGCCACGACCGCGCGCAACGGATTGGCGTGTTGCTGGCAAACCTG
>JAGRHX010001015.1 GCA_020444775.1 Gammaproteobacteria bacterium | reverse complement strand
TGCACCTTGATCTTGCTGTCCTTGACCTGCTTGACCAGCCGTTTGCACAGCGCCGAGTCCAGACCCTGACGGATGGTCACGCGTTGGCGCGCCTCCTGCCCCGCCACGTCCGGATCGGCCTCCTCCAGACAACGCACGTCCACCCCACGTTTGGACAGCTTGTCACGCAGGATCGACATCATCTGCTGCAGCTGGAAGGTCGACTGCGTGAACAGGGTCACCACCGCCTCGTTGAGCTCGAATCGTGAGTTCGTGCCCTTGAAATCGAAGCGGGTCGTAACCTCGCGGTTGGCCTGATCAACGGCGTTGTTGACCTCATGCAGGTCGACCTCGGATACAACGTCGAACGAGGGCATGTCTTCATCTCCACTTAGGATTGCCGCAACTCAAATCGGGGCGCCGGGACCGGGGCCGTATCGACGCGCGAGTGAGACCGATCAGTCGGACGCCCGCGACCGCCAGGGAACCTTCGGCGGGCACCGCTCGTCCGCTCGATTCTACGAACCCCACACGGCGGCGAACAACGCGTCGCGATGCCCAGCCCCACGCAGACCGCCCTCATAAATTCCGCAGCGGCGTCGATAACCAGAGCCAAGCTCTGGATACCGCCAGCGGCTTCGACCCTGAACCCCGGGGACGGGCATCAGCGTGCATGTCCCCACGGATCCGCGCGCGCATTCGCCGGCACGCTCACAGCGCCGACGCTCGTGCGTCCCGGATCTGCTCGTCCGGACGATTCATCAGCACAATCCAAGGAGAACCTCACATGCCCCTCAACCGATTCCCGCTCAAGCGTTCCCGCACTGCCGCACTGCTCGGCGCCTGCGCACTGGGCCTGGGCCTGCACGCCGCGTCCGTCAGCGCCATGCCCAACCAGGCCGGCGTGCTGATGTGCAAGTCGGTGCCGGGTTCGCGCATCAATCTCATCATACGCTCGACCACCGACATCAAGTGCACCTTCGAGGATTCGACCGGCAAGGTGGTCAAGTTCAAGGGTGAGACCGGCATCGCGCTCGGCGCCGATCTGACCTTCGGCAAGCAGATCGAGGAATTCGGCTTCACCGTGTTCTCGGCCAACACCAACGAGTCCGACGCGCATGCGATTGCCGGCAAGTACATCGGTGGCAAGGCTTCTGCGTCGCTCGGCATCGGCGCCGGTGCGGCGGTGATGCTGGGTGGCGACAACGACAACTTCTCGCTGCAGCCGCTGGCGTTGGAAGCCAATACCGGCTTCGGTGCGGCTGCCGGCCTGGGCTTCTTGTACATCGAGCCGGACGTCGACTGACCCACTCCCCGGAGCACTCGACGCTCGACGCTGCGCAGGTGCCGCGATCGCGGCACCTGCGCCGAGCGCTCAGCGTGCCAGCGTCCGCCCGAGCTGCTCCCCGAGATACGCCGTGGCCGCCTGCACGCCATCGACCGCGCCATCGGCGCTGCCCACACCGAGCGCGTTCAGTCCCACCTCGATGCTGGCCAGGCCGCCGAGCACCATCGGTGCATTGGTATGCCCCATGTGGGCGATTCGGAAGGCCTTGCCGCTCAGCCCGCCGATACCGATGCCCAGCACCAGACCACAGCGGGTCTTGCAGAACTCGACTATGGGCGCCGGATCGTGACCCTCGCGCATACGCACCGTGGTCACCGAGTTGGCGCGCTGCGACGCTTCGAGAATGTTGAACTCGAAGGCGCCACGCCGCTGCCAGCGCTCGACCGCCGCCCGCACCGCCCCGGCCAGCAGACGATGCCGTTCGATGGCCGCATCCAGCCCCTCCTCGAAGAGCAGATCCAGGGCCCGTCGCAGCCCGAACAGCATGTGCTCTGGCGGGGTGCCGCAATATTTCTGATAGTGCTCGCTACCCTCACGCTCGGCCCAGTCCCAGTAGCGTGACTTCAAGTCCGCATCCGCGTACGCGGCACGGGCCCTGGCACTGGCGGCGACGAAGCCCAGCCCGGGTGGCATCATCAGCCCCTTCTGCGAGCCACACACCGCCACGTCCACCCGCCACTCGTCCATCTCGAAGGGCATGGTCGCGAGCGAAGCGATGGTATCGACCATCAACAAGGCCGGATGACCGGCGGCGTCCATCGCCGCGCGGATCGCGGGGATGTCGTTCACGCATCCGGACGCGGTGTCGATCTGCACCACCATCACGGCCTTGATGCGGTGCGCGGCGTCCTCACGAAGCGCCTGCTCGACCGCGTTCGGATCGACCGCGCGCCGCCAGTCACCGGGCAACACCTGGACCTGCACCCCCATGGACTCGGCCATGCCTGCCCAGCCCAGCGCGAAGCGACCGCTCTCGAGCACCAGCACCCGGTCGCCCCGTGACAAGGTGTTGGAGACCGCCGCCTCCCAGGCACCGTGCCCGTTGCTGATGTAGACATAGACCTGACCACGGGTCTTGAATACCCGCTTCAGATCGCTGAGACAGGAATCGGTGATACCGACCAGCTCGCCCGCATAGATGTCGATGGCCGGTCGATGCATCGCCCCCAGCACCACATCGGGGATGGTGGTGGGGCCGGGCATGGCGAGCAACTCACGACCGAAACGTAACGTCATGCTCCGCACTCCTCATGGATGAAGCCTGTCTGGGATGAAGCCTGTCTGGGATGGGCGGTCCGGCCCGGCCGTCCCGGGCAGCCAGGCCCCGTTCAGCTCGAGCTGGTCTGACTGTATCGCAAGCGTTCGAACAGCTCCTCGAAGCGCGCCTCGCCCACATTGGTGAAGGAGAAGCGCAGGAACGCGTCCTGTCCGGGGCCGAACATGCTGCCGGGCAGACACAGTAGATTCTGCTCTGCCGCCAGGTCGCGAGCGACCTGCAAGGACGGACGGCCCTCGAACGGATGCCGGACATAGGCGAAGAAGGCGCCGACGCTGACCAGCCGGTAGCCGAGTGAATTCGAATCGAACATGCCGGCGAAGGCTCGCGCACGCGAACGCATCTGCGCGCAGCGCTGCCTACGCCATTCGGACAGCCGCTCGAGCGCATATTGCGCACACAGCTGCGAGACATGGGTCGGGCAGATTGCCGCGCAGTCGAGGAACTTCTCCACCGCGGCGAGGACCTCGGCGCCGGCCACCACCGCGCCCACGCGGTAGCCGGTCAGGCTGAAGGATTTCGAGAAGCTATGCAGCGAGATCAGACAGTCCCGCCAGTCGCCGCGCGAGAACAGCCGGTGTGGCGGTCCGGCCGGATCGACGAAATCCCTATAGGTCTCGTCGAGCACCAGCGCCAGCCCATGACGGCGCGCCAGCCCGGCCATCTGCTCGAGCAGCTCGGGCGGGTAGATGGCGCCCGTGGGATTGTTCGGTGAAACCAGCACCACTGCTCGGGTGCGTGGTCCGATCTGCGCTTCGAATGCGGCCGGTTCGGGCAGACCGTCGTCGGGGTTGCAGGGCACCAGCCGCGGCTGGATACCGTTCATGGTCAACCACATCTCGTGATTGAAATAGTAGGGCGTGGCCAGCAGCACCTCGTCACCGGCGCCGGCGAGAGCGGTCAGCACCGCGCAGAAGGCCTGGTTGCAGCC
>JAGRHX010001014.1 GCA_020444775.1 Gammaproteobacteria bacterium | reverse complement strand
CCGTGACAGCTCTGGCATTGCATCGCCAGGCTGCCGTCCGCGGCCACCGCGCTGCCCATGGCCCCGCGCAGGCAGCGTGTGGACGAGCCGGGGTGACACTGGTAGCAGGCCGAGCGATTGCGCGAATCGTCGAGCTTCATGCCGCTCGTGTCGGTGACCTCGGCGTGAAAGGCGTGCATGGACTGGGTCAGAGACGGGACCGCGCCGTGTCCGGCCGTGCTTTGGAAGCTGGGTTTGCCCAGGGCTTCCGAGGCATGGCAGGCAGCGCACAGCACCGGCGTGCCGGCGCGCGCCGACGCGTAGAGGCCAGCGGCATTCAAGCCGTTGGCTGACAGGGACTCCGCGTACAGGGCCGTATGCGCGGCGAACTCGCGGTCGTCGTGCACGGCGAGCACGTTGAGTCGGTATTCGCGCTCTACATTGGCATCGGTGATCCAGCCAGCCGCCGGCTCGGCATCCGGATGGCTACCGGGCGCGTGGCAGGCCTTGCAGTCCATCTCGTCGGAGACCGGCAGCACGATGTCGCTTTGCGCGATGATGTGTCCGAGCATGTCGCGTGCGACCAGGCGCATCAACGGATAGGTGTTCTTCAGCCCGGCGTCGTCATAGGGCGTCAGCGGAATACCCTCCGCGTGAAACCAGCTCACCGGAGTCGACACGCCCGGTGCCGGCACGTTGTCGGCTTCGAAGCGCATCGGCTGCGGGTGATTGCCGGTACCGGGCATGTCGCAGCCGGCGAGGCCCTGGTCGGCGTCCGTGAGAACCGCGCCATACAGGTCGAACGCGTTGGCGTACCAGTTGCCCTTGCCTGTGGAGGTGGTGTTGATCGAGCCGTTCGGGTCGGCAACGGCCTCGTAGGTCACGCTGAAACCGGACGGGGCCGTGACAAGCTTGCCGCCGACGATGAGCTGTGCCTCTATCGTGTTGTACGGCGGGAGGATCGAGAACTCGGAATAGCTGGAGTCCATGCAATGCATCCCGAGGTTGTTCCAGCCGAGCAGCGCGGCGGAGGCCGCCAAGGCTCGAGTGGCGACCAGACCGAGGACGGCGAGCACGGTGGCGTCACGAAAGATGCTTTTCAGTCTTCTCATTCTTCTCACGCTTCGTCGGGCCTCATGTGATTGACCGCGGCCCGCCGAGAAGCGTGCACCAGCCGTGGTCCAGCGACCCGTCCGGCGGCGATTCGATTCGAGCTATGTGGACGCGATGATGAAGATCATTTTTTGATCATGCCACGGTCAAGAGATCGAAACCGCCGTTTGAATACGGACGCTGCACGTTCCCGCACGTCGCGAAGGTCCAGGTCGAGGACCCGGCCATAGCCCGGCGAAGACTCACCCGCCCTGTTGTCACGATGGTCTGGGTATGATGCGGCCCGGGCCTGACGCGGCGGCGCGGCACCGTTGCGCCGTATCCGAGAATCTCGCGCGCGCCGCGCGCCAATCTGGCGAATGAACCAGGCGAATGGACCCGATTTCGCCACCTGCCAACGGAGTCCGACATGCAGACTGATTACGAGACCTTGAGCCTTGAACGCGTGGACGAGCACGTGCTGCTCATCTACATGGATCGGCCGGAGGTGCTGAATGCGATGAACACGCAGATGGGCCTCGAGTGGAAGGCGTTGTTCGAGGGCTTCTATGTCGATACGCAGGACGTGCGCTGCATCGTCGTCACCGGTCGTGGTGAGCGGGCCTTCTGCGCCGGCGGCGA
>JAGRHX010001013.1 GCA_020444775.1 Gammaproteobacteria bacterium | reverse complement strand
GAGCCGATCCTGTTCATGAAGGCGACCACTGCCATCTGTGGTCCCAACGACGACGTGATCCTGCCGCGTGGCAGCCAGAAGAGTGACTGGGAGGTCGAGCTCGCGATCGTCATCGGCAAGCGCGCCAGCTATGTCAGTGAGGCCGAGGCACTCTCATACGTGGCCGGCTACACGATCGTCAATGATGTCTCGGAGCGGGCCTTTCAGACCGAGGGCACCGGACAGTGGACCAAGGGCAAGAGTTCCGACACCTTCGGTCCGATGGGGCCGTACCTGGTGACCCGTGACGAGGTGCCGGACCCGCAGAATCTGGCGCTGTGGTGCGAGGTCGACGGCAAGCGCTTCCAGGACGGCAGCACCGCAACCATGATCTTCGACTGCAAGACCCTGGTCAGCTACGTGAGCCGGCACATGACGTTGATGCCGGGCGATGTGATCCCGACCGGTACGCCGCCGGGCGTCGGGCTGGGGCAGAAGCCACCGGTATTCCTGCGCGCCGGGCAGACCATGCGCCTGGGCATCCAGGGCTTTGGCGAGCAGTGCCAGAAGGTGCGTGCCTGGGAGGGCTGAGCGGCGCCCATCTCCTGACCGGTGACGGGCCATCGCCGCCGGTCAGGAGGCTGACGAAATGCTGCTTCATAAGCGTTTCTCGAGCAGTGCAGGGATGTGCCACCGAAGTCGACGACGTCGGTCGTCGAGTTTGCTTCCCTCCAGGACACGCGGCTCAGGCGAAGTCCAGCAGCGTGCCCTGATTGTCGAAGCGTGCCTCGAACGGTTCGGAGAGGATCTCCATCGCCGGGTTCGCTTCGACCTCGGCGCGCATCGGCTCGCTGGCCCATAGCTCGGCCAGCTCCAACGTGTTGTGGATCCGCACGATGCGGGCGTCCTCGGGTTGCAGGCGTGGGCAGCCCCGCAGCGCAATGGCGATTGCCGCGCGGTCGGTGTCCGCGACCAGCGGCAGCTTGCCGCCCTTGATGCACCCCGAGGTAACGATGTTCACGTAGGTGGCGGACCAGTCCATCTTGCGCACCAGACGCTGGGTGGTGACGTCGGCATTCGAGATGCCGGTGGCATTGCCGTGGGTCGCCTCGGTCAGATCGCGGACCACGATCTCGCGGATGGGTGGCGCATCGAAGCCCGGCAAGCCGGTGTTCGGTCTACCGGTGGCGTTTGGATCCATGCCACAGCCCGAAATGTCCTTGCCAATCTGATCGACCACCAGCACGTCCATGCCGCTGAACAGAAAGCGTGGGATGTTGGCCTTGGCCAGCTCCAGCAGCTCCGCGTCGCGCGCAATCAGCTCGGACGGCGCGACCAGCTCGACGTGCATCAGCTTGTCATAGGCATTTTCGACCATCGCGATCGCGAACAACATGCGGGTGTTGGCAAGGAACACCCTGGCTGCCGCCGGCAGCACCTCGGCGAAGTTCTCGAACCCGTGTCGATGGATCGTCTCGGCCCCGCTGTGCTTGGCCATGCCGATCGCCAACATCTTCACCAGACCGCTCTCGTGTCTGGCACGGAAGTCGGTATGCGGTTTGACCCGGTTGCACGGAATCAGATGGTCGGCCTCGAAAGCCAGCCGGTCGCAATAGATCGGCGTGCCGTCGTCCAGTCGGCCGACGGTGACCACGTCCATCGAGGCCTGTACCGGCGCGCCGGTGTATTCCTCGGTGATGCCGTAGTCGGTGAGGATCTGGGTCTGTCCCTCGGCGGTGCCGCCGCCGTGGCTGCCCATCGCCGGCACGATGAACGGTCGGGCGCCGGCCGCTACGAGCTCACGCACCACTGCGCGCACCACCGGTGGCTGCGGGCGTATGCCACGGCTGCCGACCCCAATGGCGATGCGTTTGCCGGTCAGGTCAGTGCCCGCGTAGGTCTGGAACTGCTGGTGGATGACCGCATCGACGTCGTCGAGCTGTCGGTCGTCGAAACGTTGCCGCACCTTGATGAAGCGTGGCAGCTTGACGTCGAGTCCGCCCGGCAGCGGAATGGGTATTGAGTCGGGCATCATGGCGCTTGGCTCTCGTCCGGTGGCGATGCTTGCAGATCGTGACCGGCAATCATAGTGCATCTCCCGGGTGCACTCGAAGCACCACGGCCCTTCGGCATTCAGGTACCGACCTGCCCGTGGTAGGGATCGCCCGGGCGCAGGCTTGCGACCGACCGGTGAGACGCGCGGATCAGGCGTCGGACGAGTCGTTTCCGGAACCGACCGGATCGGTGGTGAGCAGCGACGCGTCGGGTTCCTCGAAGATCCGTGCGGGCTGCAGACCGACCCGTTCGGGAGCGACGCCGAGCAGGCTACAGAGCATGATGGCCTCGATTCGGGCCTCCAGACGAGGCCCGCCGCCGGCCTCGGCCACGGCCAGACAGACTCGGACGATACGCGCGGCGTCCTCGTCGTCACCGCAGGCGGCCTGTACGTCGGCGAGCGCCGCCTCGCGTCCCTCACGCGGCGCCTGCAGGATCTGATTCACATACTCGTTGAACAAGGTCACGCCTTCGTGCGGGTCGAAGACCTTCAGGCGTTCCAGGGTGTCGAGCACCTGGTCGACTCGAACCCGCTCGCTGAAACGCACGTCGCCGTCGGCCGACGCCGCCAATGCGCAGGCGGCCATGCTCGCCTTCAGGAAGCCACGATTGCGATGGCGCTCCAGGTACAGCTTGTAGTCGTCGAACAGGCTCTGCAGAAATCCAGCCATCGATGTCACTCCGTGAATCAGCGACGGCGCGGGGGATGCAAACGACCGCGACGTTTCAGTAGGTGGCCCGCCCCCCGCTGAGGTCGAAGGCCGCACCGGTGGTGAAGGAGTTCTCAGCCGAGACGATCCAGGCGACCATCGCCGCCGCCTCGTGCAGCTCGAGAAATCGACCGCGGGGGATCTTGTCCAGCATGTAGTCGATGTGCTCCTGACTCATCTGGTCGAAGATGCGCGTGCGTGCGGCGGCGGGCGTCACGCAGTTGACCGCGATGTCCAGATCGGCGGTCTCCTTGGCCAGGGACTTGGTCAGGGCGATCACGCCGGCCTTGGCGGCGCTGTAGGGCGCGGCGTTCGGATTGCCCTCCTTGCCGGCGATGGAGGCGACATTGAGGATGCGTCCGTAGTTCTGCTGCCGCATGTGTGGCAGAACCGCTCGGCAGCAGTAGAACACGCCATTCAGATCGATGTCGATGACCCGTTGCCATTCATCGATTGGATAATCCCAGGCCCGTACGCTGGGACCGGCGATCCCTGCGTTGTTGATCGCGATATCGATCCGGCCGAGGGATTCGATGGTCGAGTCCACCGCCGCCTGCACGGCCTGGGGATCGCGGACGTCGACTACTCTGGCATCGACACGACCGGAGACACCCGAGCCCGCGAGCCGCGCGGCGCTCTCGTCCAGCAGGGCACGGTCGACGTCCCACAGCGAGACCGAGGCACCCGAAGCCAGCAGGCGTTCGGCGATTGCGAGCCCCAGGCCTTGCGCGCCGCCGGTGATGAAGGCGCAGCGGTCGACGAGATCGATCTGATTCATGGTGACACGGGCTCCCGGGCTGGCATGACCGTTGGGTTGTGGCGAGTCGATTCCTGCTGGACGCGGGCGACGGTGTGCTCATGTGTGATCATGACCCGGACTCGGTCCGCGGCGTCGGCTCGGATGAGGACGGGGTGTCGCTCGACGGGCGATCCCCGCTTGGGTCCTTGGACGGTTGCTGGGTCGGGTCTTCGCGGCGGTAGTAGAGACTGAACAGGGTGGCCTGCGTGGGCAGCCCATCCGGTTCGAGCGAAACGCTGCGCTGGTAGGCCTGGAGCGCCGCCTTGACCTCGTCATCGAAGTCACCCTCGATCTTGCCCTTCAGGAAGCCGCCGGTGATGAGACGCTCTCGTACCTGGTGGATGGTGCTCTGATAGAGCTGCAGCGGTCGTTCGCCGCCCTCGATCGTCACCAGTGGCGATTCCTCCTTGACCCGGTCGCGTGCGAGCAGCTCCATCATCCGGCTGAGCGCCACGGCCAGATTGTCGTCCGGCCGGCTCTTGCAATAGCTGCTCAACATGCGCAGCAGGGTCTGCATCGACTGCCAGGCGGTGATGTCGTAGGTGTTGCCTTCCCATTGATTGAAGGCGGATATATAGCCACCCAGATAGCCCGCGTAGAGCATCGCCTCGTCCCGCTTGCCCTCGGGGGCCAGCGCGTCGACGAAGCGCTGGCATTGGGTGACACCCATGGATTTGATTGCGAAGCGACCATTCGCGTCGGCCGCGTTGCCGACAATCGGCAGCAGGCTCGAGATGCCGAGCAGCAACCACGCACCGACGCGTGAAGCTCCGCTGCGGGTGGAAGCACAATGGAGACGAGACCGGGGGACCCGGGCAATGTTGGTGAACATCGGCTTGATTTCCTTGATCCGGTTGTCCGTGTCAGGACAGGCGCCGGTGCCACCGGTGCCGCGTGTCAACTGGCCCTACTCGCCGATCAGTCTCGATGATAGGGATGCCCGTCCAGGATTGTGAAGGCGCGATAGATCTGCTCGGCCAGGACGACGCGGACCAGGCCGTGTGGCAGCGTCAGGCTGGACAGCGACAGCGTCTCCTGCGCCGCCTTTAGGACCGGCGCCGACAAACCGTCCGGTCCACCGATGATGAATGCAATATGCGAGGCATGCTGCTGCCAGCGCTCCAGCCGCTCGGCGAAGACCCGACTGCTCAGCGCCCGACCACGCTCGTCCAGGGCCACCTTGTAGGCCTGCGCCGGAATACCTTTCAACAAGCGCTCGCCTTCGAGCTCACGCGCACGCAGTGGCGCCCGATTGCGTCCGGCCTTCTCGAGCGGTAGCT
>JAGRHX010001012.1 GCA_020444775.1 Gammaproteobacteria bacterium | reverse complement strand
CCTGGCGCACGGTCCCGGCACGGAAGCGAGGATTGGGAAGCGAGGATTGGGAAGCGAGGATTGGGAAGCGAGGATTGGGAAGCGAGGATTGGCCCTACAGCCAGCGGTCATGAACACCAACGAGGAGTCGCAGATGGAGCCGGATGTTGCAGATGACATCGTCGCCGAGGAGTACTGGGCGAAGAAAGGTGATGTGGATCTATACGTGTATCGCAAGCACTCGCCCAGCCGCCGAGCGCGCTCGCCCCAGGCGCCGGTGCTGTTCCTGGTGCACGGCTCATCCTTCTCGTCGCGCACTACCTATGATCTGGAGGTGCCGGGGCACGGTGAGTACTCGGTCATGAACGTCTTCGCCTCGCTCGGCTATGACGTGTGGACGATGGACCACGAGGGTTACGGCCGCTCCAGCCACACCGACGGTTTCTCGTTCGTCGCGGACGGTGTGGAGGACCTGAAGGCAGCCGCGCCGATCGTCGAGCGGGTCACCGGACAATCGGCCTTCGCCTACTTCGGCACGTCGTCCGGCGCGCTGCGCGCCGGACGCTTTGCCAACGAGTCCCCGCAACATGTCGCCCGCCTGGCGCTCGCGGCATTGGTCTGGACCGGCGAAGGTTCACCGACGCTGGTCAAGCGCGCCGAGCGATTGGACGAATGGCGTGCCAGCAATCGCCGCGCCGCCGACAAGGCGACCTACGAGGGCATCTTCTCCAGGGACATCGTCGGCCTGACCATACCGGAGCTGGCCGAGGCCGCGGCGAGCGCGGAGATGGCGAACGGCGGTGGCAGCGTGCCGAACGGCACCTACATCGACATGTGCACCAACCTGCCGCTGGTCGACCCCGAGCGCGTCGCCTGCCCGGTGCTGATCTTTCGTGGTGACCACGACGGTATCGCGACCGACCAGGACGTGCTCGGCTTCTTTGCCCGGCTGCCAACCCGCGACAAGCAGCTGATCCTGTCCTCGGGACAACCGCACAACACCTCGTTGGGTATCAACCGGCATCGCTTCTGGCACATCCTGCATGCCTTCATGAGCGTGCCGGCGCGACGCGACGAGCTGCAGTAAGCGCCGCTTCTCGATGAGCGGATGGTGAGCGTGGCGGTGGTCTTCAGCCGATCATGCTGTAGCCGCCGCTGACGCTCAGCACCTGACCGGTGACGTGCCCGGCTACCGCTGTCGAGGCCATGAACAGCACGGCATTGGCGATGTCGCGCGGCCGACCGAGCTTCTTCAGCGGCAGGGTGCTCGCGATCTTCTCGAACTGTTCCGGCGTGAACATCTGGTCCTTGTTCGACCACATGCTGCGCTCACCCACCTCCTCGTCGAGCTCCGGCACGGTCACCCCGGGGCAGATGACGTTGCAGCGCACGCCGTAACGGCCGTTCTCTCGGGCGATGGATTTCATGAAGCTGTTGATGGCGGCCTTCATGCCGCCATAGACCGCCTCACGCGGCTCACCCTGGCGGCTGGCGTCGGAGCTTATCGAGACGATGGAGCCGCCCTGTTGCTGGATCATCACCGGCAGCACCGCGGCGGTGCAGTTGAGCACGCCGCGGAAGTTGACCTGATAGATCCGATCCCAGAACTCCGGCTTGGTCTGGGTGAAGAACATCAGCTGATCCCAGCCCACGTTGTTGACCAGCACGTCTACCGAGCCGTGCTCGGCGCGTGCCGTGGCGACCATGGCGTCCACCTGGTCCTTGTCGGTGACGTCCGTGCTCACGCACTTGACCGATGCCGCGCCGGCCTCGCGCGCCCGGGCCGCCACCTGCTCGGCCTGCGTGGCGTCCAGATCGGCGAGGGTGATGCAGGCGCCCTCGGCGGCAAAGCCGAGCACGATCGCGCGACCGATATTGGACGCGCCACCGGTGATGATGACCGATTTTTCGCAAAGCTAGAGATTCATGTAGTGCTCCAGGTGGCCGCAGGCTCGAATCCCATCGGCCCCGACCGTTGGCTGACCGTTGACCGGAATCGGGACATCGGCGGACTTGTCGTCGTCCCAGTTCTTTGTCGTCCCAGTTCTTTGTCCCGGTTTTCTGTCCGAGTGTTTTCGTTCCAGTGTCGTCGCACCCGATGGCGTATCGCCTTGGCCGCCGATTATGTCACGAAGCGCGGTCGGGTCGCGGCGGCGCACGCGTCCGCGCAGGATCGCGGTTAGGCTTGCAAGGCAGCGTTCGAACCCATCGAGCGACTACCACGAGGCATCCAGCATGAGTCTGTACCAGGCGGAGGAACCGCGTTGCCGTAGCGAGCAGGGCAGTGTCGCGCTTCGCATCGAGCCCATACAAAAAGACCTGGGCGCATTTTGCGTGCGCCGCGTGCTGCCGGCCACCGAGCGCCGAATGGTCGGACCCTTCATCTTCTTCGACCACATGGGGCCATCGCAGCTGCCGCCCGGAGAAGGCATACAGGTGCGGCCGCATCCGCACATCGGCATCGCCACCATCACCTATCTGTTCGAGGGGCTCATACTGCACCGGGACAGTCTGGGCTATGTGCAGCCGATTCGCCCGGGCGCGGTCAATCTGATGACTGCTGGCCGGGGTATCGTGCATTCCGAGCGCGCGGGCGATGACCTGCACACGTCGTCGACCTTGCATGGCATTCAGTCCTGGTTGGCGCTGCCCGACGATCTCGAGGAGTGCCCGCCGGACTTCCTGCATGTCACCGCTGACGAGATCCCGCAGGTGCAGCTGCCCGGTGCCCGGGTGCGCGTGATCATGGGGACCGCGTTCGGCCGCCGCTCGCCGGTGCCGACCAGCTCCCCGACCCTGTATCTGGAATGCCAGCTGTCCGCCGGGAGCTCGCTGCGATTGCCCGAGATGTCTCGTGAGCTCGCCGTCTATCCGGTCAGCGGAGCGCTCGACATCGATGGCGCGGCCCATCCGGCCGGTGTGATGGCGGTTGCCGCCGATGGTGCGTCATTGACCCTGCGCGCGCGAGAGGATGCGCTGGTGATGGTGATAGGCGGCGACCCGGTCGGTGAGCGGCACATCTGGTGGAATCTGGTGTCGAGCCGCAAGGCACGCATCGAGCAGGCCAAGACCGACTGGAAGACCGGACGATTCGCCGGCGTGCCTGACGATCCCGAGTTCATCCCGCTCCCCGAGTGATGGCCCGGGTGAGCACGCCCATGGGCGTTCGCTGGCGACGGGGAAACGTCTTGCACGCGCACCACCTGGATGCGACAGATCGGGGCCGGACCGGTCGCCGATGAACGAGGTGCCGAACGTCATCGGTCTTGGGGTGCTGGCCAGCCTGCTCGCAGGGCTGTGCACCAGTGTCGGGGCGCTCGGGGTCTTCGCGATACGCGAGCTGTCGACCCGGGTCGAGGACGTGCTACTGAGCGTTGCCGCCGGCATCATGCTGGCGGCGACCTTCTTCTCGCTGCTGTTGCCTGGCATCGAGCAGGCGGAACAGCAGTTCGAGCATCGAAGCATCGCCGTGCTGGTGGTGATAGCCGGTCTGCTGCTCGGCGCTCTTGCGCTGTTTCTCATCCATCGCTTTACACCACACGAGCATTTCCGAGGTGGCCGGGAAGGACCCGATACAGAGGTGCTGCGTCGGATCTGGTTGTTCGTGATCGCGATTACCCTGCACAACCTCCCCGAAGGCATGGCGGTGGGCGTGGGCTTTGCCGGTGGCAACATGGCCAACGGCTTCTCACTCGCTGCCGGTATCGGCTTGCAGAACGTGCCGGAGGGGCTGGCAGTGGCGGTGTCGATGCGCGCCATCGGCTACAGCATGAGGCACTCATTCTGGGCCGCTTCGCTGACCGGTCTGGCCGAGCCGGTCGGGGGCCTGCTCGGCAGCGCCGCGGTATCCGCCACCGCCGCGCTGATGCCGGCTACCCTCGGCTTCGCCGCCGGCGCGATGCTGTTCATCATCAGCGACGAGATCATCCCCGAGACACACCGCCGCGGCTTGCAGAATCTAGCGACCTTCTCTTTGCTCGGCGGCTTCGTGGTGATGATGTTCCTGGACGCGACGCTTGGTTGAGCGTTCCGCGCCGCCGGCACGGTGGCTGGATTCCCACCCCTGCCAGCTCTATCCTGCCCGGTCCAGCTACGGTCGATGCGAACGCCGCGTGAGCGCGTCGCGGTCTGCCCGGCTGGTTGCCATCGGCGGTCCTCAGGGACCATAAAGGGGAGGAGCAGAGCTTGAAATTCGATACAGCAGTCTGGTCGGCCGATCTGTCGACCATCGCCGAGCGAGCCCGGGAGATGGAGAGCCTCGGGTACGACTGTGCCTGGAGCGTGGAGACCACCAGCGATCCCTTCCTGCCACTGGCCTTCGCCGCGGCGGCCACCTCGAAGCTGGAGATAGGCACCAACATCGCGGTGGCCTTCGCCCGATCACCGTTCTCGATGGCGCAGATCGCCTGGGACCTGCAGCGGATGAGTCAGGGTCGTCTGCATCTGGGGCTGGGTACGCAGGTGCGTGCCCATGTGGAACGCCGCTTCTCCATGCCCTTCGATCATCCGGCCGCGCGGGTCACGGACTACATTCGCTGCATGCGAGCGATCTGGGACACCTTCCAGAACGGCACCCGACCGGACTATCAGGGTCGCTTCTATCAGTTCAAGCTGATCAACCCGTTCTTCAATCCCGGTCCCATCGAGCACCCGCAGATCCCGGTCTACCTGGCCGGGGTCAACGAGCGCATGTGTCGGGCGGCGGGTGAAGTCGCCGATGGCTTCGCGGTGCACCCGATGCATTCGGCCGGCTATCTGCGCGACATCGTCAAGCCGGCGCTCGCCGCCGGTGCGCAGGCCGGTGGCCGGAACGCCGACGACATCGTGCTGTACGCGCCGGTGTTCGTGGTCAGCGGTGACAGTGAGGCGACACGGGCGAAGACCGAAGCCGCGGTGCGTCAGCAGGTCGCGTTCTATGCCTCGACACCCAGCTACCGGATCCTGCTGGAATATCATGGCTTCGGCTCGATCGCCAAGGCGCTCAGCGCGGCGATGCGGCAGGGCGACACCGACGAGATGATGCGTCTGGTGCCCGACGAGCTGCTCGACGCGGTGGCGGTGTACGCGCCACGCGAGCAGCTCGCCGCGGCGCTGAGGCAGCGCTACGAGGGATTGCTCGACCGTTTGTCGCTGTACCGTCCGCTCGACCCACCTCTGGCCGGGCAGGCACATCAGCAGTTCGTGGCCTCGGTCAAGGCCGGCTGAGGTCCGGGCAAGCCCCCCAATCTGGAGACTTCGCCACCATGGGCATGTACTTCGAAGAATTCGAAATCGGTCAGGTCGTCGAGCATCCCTTCTCGCGCACGGTGAGCGAGATGGACAACACCTTGTTCTCGTGCCTGACCCTCAACACCCAGCCGCTGCATCTGTCCGAGCACTTCAGCCAGGGTACCCAGCACGGCCAGCGGATCGTCAACAGCCTGTTCACGCTGGGTCTGATGGTCGGTATGAGCGTGACCACGCTGACCCTGGGCACCACGCTCGGCAACCTGTCGATGACCGATATCGAGTTTCCACGACCGGTGTTCCACGGCGACACGTTGCGGGCGGAGACGCGGATCCTCGACAAGCGCGAGAGTCGCTCCAAGCCCGATCGCGGCACCGTCACCTTCCAGGATTCGGCCTACAACCAACACGGTGAGCTGGTCGCCCGCTGCACGCGCGTGGGGATGATGCTCAAGCGGCCGAGCAACGAGTCGGGCAACACCTGAGACGCGTGTGGCACGGCCCGGCGGCAGCGAGCCGGGTCCGGGTTTCGAACCCGCGCCAGGGGGCCGGGGAAAAACTTGCGCGTAGCGGCCGGGACCTGAGCAAGCGTGTCGGCCTTGCCTGGAGGGGCACAGCATGAGTTCGAGTATCGATTTTCGCGCCGTGAGCCATCCGGTTCGCGTATTCAGCGGTCAGGATGCGTTGTCCGCTCTGCAGAATGAAGTGGCTCGACACGGTGCGCGCCGCGCCTTCATCGTCTGTGGCCGAAGCGTGGCCCGCAAGACGCCGCTCATCACCCACATGACCGGACTGCTGGGTGATCGCTGCGCGGGCGTCTATGACGGGCTACAAAAGGATTCGCCGCTCGGACCGGTGGTCGAGGCCAGGGACGCGGCACGAGCGGCCGGTGCGGACCTGGTCATCGCTGTTGGTGGTGGCAGCGTCATCCAGGCGGCGCGGGTGGTGGTCATCTTGCTGGCCGAGCAGGGTGATCCCCACGAGCTTTGTACCCAGTATCCGGCGGGGCGACCCGCGCAGAGCGTGAGGTTGATGGCGCCGAAGATCCCGATCATCAATGTCTGCACGCTACCGACGTCCGCGGCGAATCGAGCCGGATCCGGGATCAAGGACGTGGGCGCCGACCATCGGCTCGAGTACTTCGACCCGAAGACACGACCCGTGGCGCTGTTCTGGGATCGTGACGCGCTGGCGACCGCGCCTCGGTCGCTGGCATTGGGGACCTCGCTCTCGGTGTATTGGCGTG
>JAGRHX010001011.1 GCA_020444775.1 Gammaproteobacteria bacterium | reverse complement strand
AGGCTTCCTCGATGGTGTAGGGCGCAATACTCGCGAAGTCCTGGGCCAGGTCCCAGGGGCAGCCGCCGTGTGGATCACGCAGCCGCGCCATCAACCGGACCAGGGCCACCGTGTCGCGGCCGTCTGGCGGACGCGTGTCTCGTGGTCGAGCGTCTGAAGGTCCGGACTCACGTGTTCCGAAGTCTGATGGCCGGGAGTCTCGCCGTCGGGAAGGGGGGCGGGTCATGCCGAGTCGTTGCCTCGGTCACCGTGGGCTGGATGGCAAGACCACGGTGACGGCGGCGCCGCCTTTACTCGAGGCTCTTGCGGCGGCGGCCGGAACGCCGATCCGCGGCAGGCTCGTCGAGCAGACCCGGTGATGCCGTGCAGTTCAGGAACAGATGACCCTGGTAGGCGCAGAATCGCAGCCACTTGAACAGGAATCGATTCATTTCCCACTTGCGCTCGAGCAAGGGCATCCGATCGCGCTGCCATGCGCTGTAGCGCCGAAGACGACGCCGACGGGAATGACCGAGAAGCTCGGCGGCACGCACATCGTGATAGACACAGATACGTGCGTTCGGCTCCAACAACCACTCGAACTCCTCGTAACCCTCGAAGCGATAGGTCAACGAGATCGTGGTCGTATACTTGAAGCGTTCCTCGACCGTGAGATAGAGGTCCAGCGCGCCGGCGACGCTAGAGACCACAGTGCCCTCGAGCGAGTCCAGCTCGGGCGCGAGCTGGGTCAAACGCACATAGTTGCTCTCATACAAACCGATCAGCGCAGCCAGATCGTGCTCGCCGTAACGGTCCGGTATTCGTCTTCCAGTTGCGATAGCCATAGCCGCCGATGGTACCACAGGGAACGCCCACGAAAACGTCTTGACAGGCAACTTCGAATACGTCCCAGCAGCACCGAAGTGGCGGCCACGGACGGGTTTCCCGAGCATCCCGGCGACCGGCCCGCGCTGCGACGATGCACTCGCCCTGCTCAACCCGGTTCGAGGCCTCCAACAGGCCATTGGTGAACCACCGCGGACGCGCCATGGTCATCGGGCTTGCGGCTCACCTCGGCAACGCCCGCTTGAGGCGTACCCAGTCGAAACCCGGACCGGGGTCGGTCTTGCGTCCCGGGGCGATGTCGCTGTGACCGACCACGGCCCCGGAATCCAGTGCAGGGAAATGTTCGAACAGACATCGGCTCAAGGCGATCAGCGTCTGATACTGGGCATCACTGTAGATGCCGCTATCGGTACCTTCGAGCTCCACGCCGATGGAAAAATCGTTGCAACGTTCGCGGCCCTGGAAATGCGATACACCGGCATGCCAGGCACGGTCCCGCAGGGCCACGAACTGACTCACGCAACCGGCACGGTCAACGAACAGATGTGCGGAGACCCGCAGCTCGCGCAAGCCTTCGAAATACGGGTGCGCCTGGTGGTCCAGACGATTCAGGAACAGATCGTGCACACATCCGGTTCCGAATTCGCCGGGTGGCAGGCTGATGCAATGCACGACCAGCAGCTCGACACGCGCGCCGGGCGGACGTGCGTCGAAGTTCGGCGACGGACACCATCGCGCCGGCAACAGGCGCTGGCCCTGCGCATCGACGCTGAAGGATTGCAGGCCGGAAATATCGAAATCGGATTCGCTCATGAGGGGTAGAGTGTGACCTCGAACACGGCCGCGCAAGCGTGTCGCCCTCGGCAGGACCGCTGGCACGCCCCCATTGCCGACCGCGCGACTCACCCCGCGCGACTCGCCGCCATCTTGAAAGCGCTCGGTCCCGCCCGGCACAGGAGAGTCACACTGGTGCAAGAACGACCCGACCCACGACCCGCCACCGGGCGCCTGGGTGGCGGCATGATGATCGTGGCCTGGCTGGGCATCATCGTGATCCTCGCGCTCGGCTTCAACGGCCTGCTCGAGCAGCAGCACAATCCGAATCAGGATGTCGTCGGCCGAGTCACCGGTGAGGGCGTTCGCGAGGTGGTGCTCGAGCAGAATCGCGGTGGCCACTACGTCGCTACCGGCACGATCAACGGCCGCAGCGTCGATTTCCTGCTCGACACCGGGGCTACCCAGGTCGCGGTGCCGGGCGATCTGGCCGAGCGCATGGGTCTGGAACGTGGGCCGCGCCTCAGCGTGCAGACAGCCAACGGCGTGGCCTCGGCCTACAGGACCCGACTCGAGTCGCTGACCCTCGGACCGTTGACCTTCGAACAGGTGCCAGCGGTCATCACCCCGGGTATGCGTGGTAACGAGGTATTGCTGGGCATGAACCTGCTGCGCTCGCTCGAGCTGCTACAACGCGGACGCGAGCTGACGCTGCGTCAATACTGATGACGTCCTATATTGTCGCCCTCTATCGACACCGGATATCCGACAACGGATACCGATGCGATCTGGAAGCGATGTCACCATCCGGCGGGCATTCGATGTCGACGCGGTGATGCCACGCGCAGCGCTGCCGTCCGCTGGCGGCTTGTGCGATCATGTGCACGCATGAGGGTGGGTCCACGATGAGGGCCTGAATGCGCGTGAGCGCGCGGTGCGTGAGCTTGTCAACCTGCCGCCGCCACGGTGCCGAGCCCGAATTGCCCCATCCTGTCTCGATCCTGTCCAGATGCCAGTCGTGGAGTGTCCAGGTCATGTCTTCCAGCGCCCGTCTACCGATTGTCAGTGCCAACAATCCCGAGCTGAACGCCAGTATCGAACCGAGCGTCAGGGCCGCTCTGGCCGAGGACATCGGCACCGGTGACGCCACCGCGGATCTCATTGCGTCAGACCAGCAGGTGAGCGCGGTGCTGGTCGCGAAGGAGGCGGCGGTGCTGTGCGGCAGCGCCTGGGTGGAGAAGACCTTTGCCTGCATCGATGAACGCGTGACGATCCGCTGGCTGCGGGCCGACGGCGACCGACTGAACCCGGGCGACGAGGTATGCGAGATCAGAGGCCCGGCACGGGCCATCAACACCGGAGAGCGCACCGCGATCAACTTCCTGCAGACGCTTTCAGGGACGGCGACGGTGGCGAGTCGATTCGCCGCCGCGGTGGCCGGCACGCGCTGCCAGGTGCTCGACACCCGCAAGACC
>JAGRHX010001010.1 GCA_020444775.1 Gammaproteobacteria bacterium | reverse complement strand
GAGCTGGTCCGCATACCCAGCGCGCCGAAATCGATCTTCAGCACGTAGGCGGGCACCCGTGCCTTGCTGTTGACGGTGGCCTCGACGATCGTGCCAGTGCGCACATCCAGCGCCAGGAAATCGTCGAATTCGATGACGGGTTTGCTCTGCGCGCCTGACATCTCGTACCTCTAGTACCTCTTCACAACCAATGCCGGTGCATCTCGAGGGACGGTGCACCGAAACGAAGCTGGCGGGAGTGTACCGCAACGGGTCGAAGGCGACCGCCGGTATTGCCTGGAGCACGCTTCACCGACGGGCTGGCCGCTGGATTCAGGGCGCCACCGCGCTGGAGCGCCGGCCGGTCATCCAGCCAACCATCCGACGCCACAGCCCTTGCTTGGGTGGTGGCCCCTTGTTGCTGTCGGGCGGTGGCGCAAGCCGCGTGACAGCATCCACCGCAATCAACTCGGCCTCGGCCTGGATCGCCTCCACGGACACCTCGAACTTTCGCTCGGCGTCGCGCATGACTCGAGTCAACACCAGCTTGTTGTCACGCTGACAGGCCTCGAACAAGCGTCTGATCTCACGTCGGACCCGCATGCTGATGGCATGCGTGTTGAGGGTCGAGCCGCTGCGTCTGAACAGATGGTAGATCTGCTCCTTACCATAGTAGGAGTAGAACGACGCTACCTCGATCAGCAGATTGCGTGCCGCGAGCAGCAACACACCGTTGATGTGGCGAGCCAGATAGGCGTTACCGACCCCCTCGAACAGCGCGTTCACACACTTGATCAGCTCGTTGGTGGGGACGAACATGACCTCGCTGTTGACGAAGAACACGCCGCTGACGCTGCGCTCCACGTTGTTCATCTTGACCCTGAACTCGTGCAGGCGCTCGACCGCCCATTCCACCTCGTGCATGTAGTGCAGCCCGAGTACCTCGTCGAGCTTGGCCGCCTTTTTTCGCGCCTCGACGATGGTGTCGTGCAGCTCGCAGATCTCCGTGTAACTCAACTCGCTGACCGCGACGTTGCGCAGATACAGCCCGGCGTTCTTGATGGCCACCCGGATCGATTGCTGGAGCTCACGCAGCACGCTCACCTCGCGCTCACTGAGGCGCCCGCGGCGGGCCTTCTCGGCGAATCGGGTGGAGAGCAGATTGATCGGCGCGTGCTGGCTGTTCAGCTCATGGAAGGTCTCGTAGCCACCTACCGCCTCGGCCAAGTGATACAGCGCGCGCAGGTCCTTGTTCTGGGGTACGAAGGTGGCCGCACCGCGCTCGCTTCGCTCCGCCGCGGGCGGTTGCTCACCGGCGTTGACGCTTTCGTCCTCGACCTCCTTACGAACGATCTGCAGGGTTTCCTCGAACAGCGCCTGGGTCTGGTCCGGCACCGGCTCGACACGCACCTCGTCGCCACGCTCGACATTTGCCAGCAGCGCGAGATCCAGCGTCGGCGGGCGCTCCAGCATCACGGCCGAATCGCGCCGCGCGGCCTCTGTGAACGCCGATAGCGACACCGCGCCGGTGGCCGTGGGGGCTCGCGCAGACACGGCGCTGGGCGCGTGGTTGGCCGCGGCTGGCACCCGACCCGCCGCCGCGATGGCCTCGGTCGCACCCCCGGTGTACACGTGCCCGGACGGATCGACTGCCCGCTCATCGGCCGCGTCTGAGGGCAGCTGCTTGCGTCGCTCCTTGGCATCTCGCAGCACGTGTGCCGGCACCATGGCGCCGGTGGACAGCTGCATCTCCCGCTCCGCCTCACGTTCCTCCTGGAACGCGACGTCCAAGGCCGCTTGCCGTTTGCGCTCGGCCAACGCGGCCTGGGCATCGGAGGAGATCAACAGCCGATCGTTGACCGGGCTGGGGGACAACGCCTCCGAGCGGCGTGAACCACGACGGCTCGACGCATCACCCGCAATCTCGCCGCGAGCTTCCGCATTGCCGTGCTCGTTGCCATCGCTGGACGGACGCGCAGCGGTTCCACCCTGGGCACCGGCGCGGTTGCCCAGGTCGATGGAGCGACTGGACGGCCTGGGTCGTCCCTGCACCGCAGCCGCCGGCCCGCCGGACCGCCCCGGGATCGAGCGGGCCCCTTTCGCCGCAGCGGCGCGCGTACCCGGGCTGCCGACTTCACCGCGTTGAGTCATCGTCCACCGTCGTGCCCTTTGGGGTCATGCAGTTTCGCGTCATGCAGTTGAGAGAAGCGTCCGTCAGAGGAATCAAAGAACCTCAAAGCGGGTGCAGCGGAGCCACAGCGGCGCATCCGGGCGATACGGACCCCGACGCCGGTCGAACAGCGTCGCGCCCGGAGAACCGGTCAGCCTGTTTCAGGTCTGGGAAGGGGGGTTGGCCGACCTGAGAGCTTTGTCGACCTCCTGCAGCACGCGCTTTAGTGCGCCGCGGTTGCGGCCGACGAACTCGCGGCCTCGGTCACCCATCTGATGACGCAGATTGGCGTCCTTGAGCAGTGTGATGGCGGTCACGGCCAGTCCCTGCATGTCGGCCACCTGTCTGGCGGCACCACATTCACACAGCTGCTGGCTGATCTCGGAGAAATTGAACACGTGCGGGCCGAACACCACCGGCAGCCCCAACGCGGACGGCTCGAGCATGTTGTGGCCACCGACCGGCACGAGGGAACCGCCGACGAAGGCGACGTCGGCGGCCGCGTAGTACAAGGGCAGCTCACCCATGCTGTCACCGACGAACACGTCCATGCCGTCGCAATCGCGTGGGTTCGCGCTGCGGCTGGTGCAGGCGAGACCACGCCGTCGGCACTGCGACAGTGCCAGACCGAAACGCTCGGGGTGGCGGGGAACCAACAACAGCAGACAGTCCGGCACCTCCGCACGGATCCGTTCGAAGGCATCCAGCACCTGTGCCTCTTCACCGTCGTGGGTGCTGGCGGCAATCAGCACGCTTCGACTGATGCCCAGCCGGCGACGCAGCACCGCCGCCTGCTCACGCAGCGAGGCCGGCAGCTGCAGATCGAACTTGATGCTACCGGTGACCTGCACATGCTCCGGGTCCGCACCCAGGGCGACCAGCCGCCGCGCATCGGCCTCGGTCTGCGCGGCGATGAGGCTCAACCGGTCGAGAGTGTGCGCGATCAGGGGACGCACCCAACGATAGCCGCGCGCCGACCGCTCGGACAGCCGCGCGTTGGCGAGCACCAGGCGGATGCCGCGGCGCTCGCAGGCCGCGAACAGGTTCGGCCACAGCTCGGTTTCCA
>JAGRHX010001009.1 GCA_020444775.1 Gammaproteobacteria bacterium | reverse complement strand
TGTCGATGAAATCGATGATGATGATTCCGCCCAGATTGCGCAGCCGAAGCTGGCGCGCAATCGTTACCGAGGCTTCGAGATTGGTGCGGAAAATGGTTTCTTCCAGATTGCGGTGACCGACATAGGCCCCGGTGTTGACATCCACGGTGGTCAGCGCCTCGGTCTGGTCGATGATCAGGTAACCGCCCGACTTGAGTTCCACCTTGCGCTCGAGCGCCTTGCGGATATCGTCCTCGACGCCGAACAGTTCGAAGACCGGACGCGGGCCGGTATAGAGCTCGATGCGCGGCACCAGCTCCGGCATGAAGGTGCTGGCAAACTCGACCAGCTGCCCGCAGGCTTTCTGCGCATCGATACGCACGTGCTCGGTCTGTGGTCCGGCACGGTCGCGCAGCACGCGCATCGCCAGCGGCAGGTCTTCATGCACCAGGGCAGGC
This sequence comes from Gammaproteobacteria bacterium, assembly GCA_020444775.1. The sequence goes on along the minus strand of JAGRHX010001009.1, from coordinate 2,129 downwards.
ACGCCGGCCTGCTGCGCACGGTTGGCGACCAGCTCCCAGAGCCGGCGCAGGAACTGGAGGTCGTCGCGCAGCGATTCACTGTCCAGTCCTTCGGCCGCCGTGCGCACGATGCAGCCGCAAGTCGCGCCGGAATCGGCGAGCACTTCAGTCATCACCGCCTTCAGACGCGCACGTTCGCTTTCTTCTTCAATCCGTCCGGACACACCCACGCTGGTCTCGTTTGGCAACAGCACCAGGTAGCGTGAGGGCAAGGTAATGAAGGTCGTGAGACGCGCGCCCTTGCTGCCCAGCTGGTCTTTCGCCACCTGTACCAGAATCGTATCGCCCTCGCGCAGCAACTGGCGAATGTTCAGTTCTTCGCTGGCCGCCGGTGCGGCACCATTCGGCGGCTGTATATCGGAAGCGTGCAGAAACCCGGTGCGCGACATGCCGATGTCGATGAAAGCCGCCTGCATGCCGGGCAGCACACGCATCACCTTGCCCTTGTAGATGTTGCCGGTCAGCCCGCGGCGGGACGTGCGCTCGATGAAGATCTCCTGCAGCGCGCCATTCTCGACCACTGCCGCGCGGACCTCGCGAGCCGTCACGTTGATGAGGATTTCGTCACTCACTGCCAGCAGCCCTCGCGAGCAGCGGGCCGGTGAAGGTTTCGAGCAGTCGGGCCGTCTCAAACAGCGGCAGGCCCATGACACCGGAATAGCTGCCCTTCAGCGCGGATATGAACAACGCACCAAGACCCTGGATACCGTAACCACCAGCCTTGTCGGCCGGTTCACCACCGCGCCAGTAGGCGGCTGCCTCATGTGCGTCGATCGTGCGGAAGCTCACCTCGCTCCGGCTCAGTTCGACGCGCTCACGTCCGGCATCAGCGATCGCGACGGCGGTCCATACCTCATGCGTACGACCGCCGAGACGGGTGAGCATCCGTACTGCATCCGCTTCGTCCACTGGTTTGCCGAACAGCTCGGCGCCGAGCGCCACCGCCGTGTCAGCCGCCACCACCGGGGCATTGCGCGTGCGCGGCAGTTCGAGTCCCGCGCGGGCCTTCGCCGCTGCAAGCCGGCACACCAGATCATCGGCGCCCTCGCCCGGGCGCGGCGTTTCGTCGACCGCCACGCGCAGAACCTCGCAGGCGATACCAAGCTGGGCGAGCAACTCACGCCGGCGCGGCGACCCTGACGCAAGATAGACAAAAGCCCTGGTAGTCACCACATTCAAACCCTTGCTCAAACCTTGTGATAGGGGTGGCCCTGCAGAATGGTCCACGCCCGGTACAACTGCTCGACAACAATCACACGCACCATACCGTGCGGAAAAGTCAGCGCCGACAGCGACCAGCTCTGGTTGGCACGCTTGTGTACTTCATCGGCCAGGCCTTCAGGTCCACCGATAACCAGCGCGACGGCACTTTCCTCAAGCTGCCAGCGGACCAGCTGGCGCGACAACTCTACCGACGACCAGGGCTTGCCTCTCTCGTCCAGCGTAATCACGAACTCACCCGGTTTCAGCCGCTGCAGGATGCGCTGGCCTTCCTTGGCTTTGGCGACGGCAGGGTCACCTCCCGAGGAGCGCAGCGACAACGGGATCTCGACGAGTTCCGGCTTCAGGTGCGCCGGCAGGCGCTCCAGGTAGGTATCAACGCCCGCACGAACCCAGTCATCGGGACGGCTGCCGATTGCCAGAATTCTTGTTTTCATGCTGCGCGGATCCGGTATCCCCGCCTCCGGCAGGGGTGAGGATGATACACGGCGCCACGCTCCGGCTGGACAGTCAGTAAGCTGGCGGCGCTCAGGCGGTTGCTGCGCTTTCCATGTCCCAAAGGCTTTCCAGCTTGTAGAAGTCGCGGGCGCGGGGCTGCATGACGTGGACCACCACATCGGCCAGGTCCACGAGGACCCACTCGCCGCTGCCCGTCCCTTCGACGCCCAGTGCCGGGACCCCCGCCGCATCGGCCTGCTGGACCAGCCACTCGGCGATCGACCGGACGTGCCGGTCGGAGGTGCCGCTGGCCACGATCATGTAGTCAGTGATCGCAGTCTGCCGGCGCACGTCCAGCACCCGGACATCGCGGGCTTTCAGTTCTTCAAGGGCCGTGGTCGCCAGGCTCAGGAGCTTCTTGCTATGCACGA
>JAGRHX010001008.1 GCA_020444775.1 Gammaproteobacteria bacterium | reverse complement strand
GTCTACGTCAACGGTAACGTCAAAAGGCCAGATCACCCTTCCGCGGGATGTCCGGCAGGCGCTGGGCCTGGGTGTCGGAGACAAGGTCGATTTCGTGAAGGTCGAAGGTGGTTTCAAACTCGTCCCGCTGCGGAAAGATGTACGCGGCCTCAAAGGAAAATTCGCCGGCCGCGTCAAACGGCCGGTCACCATCCAGGAAATGGACGATGCTATTGCTCAATCGGCGGAAGAGGGCCAAGAGGGATGATTGGACTGGACACGAACGTTCTTGTCCGCTACCTCACGCAAGATGATCCGGGTCAGGCTGCACTCGCGACCCGTGTAGTCGAGCAGGAACTGACAGAGGATACGCCAGGCTTTATCGGAGTGGTCGTGCTGGTCGAGACAGTTTGGGTCTTGCAGCGGTTATATCGGGCAAGTGCCGAGGAAGTTCGAGAGACGGTCACTGACCTCTTGGGTAGTCGTACCATCGTGGTTGAGAATCGTGATGTTGTCGCGCGCGCCCTCGCACAATCGAAACAGAACTCCTGCGGTTTTGCTGACGCAATTATCGCCGCTTCGGCCTTCAACGCTGGCTGTGAGAAGGTAATCAGTTTCGACCGTGGGGCGGTGCACGCTGGAATGACACTGGTCGAATAACCAGGCGGACAGTCGCAGTCCGCCTCGCTTTCCATTGCCACGACGAGCGTCGTCCCAACTTTCCTTCCGAAACCCGCCAGCGCCCGGCATCAGTGCGCCCGTGTCTGGGTTCTCCATCAACGCACGCTGCAGTTCCCCGTAGCTTTCGTCGCTCAGATAGTCGCTGAGTGTGTCGCGTGAACAAGAGGCGCTTCCAGGCAGACGATCTTCATCAGTTGAGTACACGCAAGTTGCGTATACCTTCAAGTCGTGAGTTCAGCGATACGGTAGCCCATCGCTTGGTAACCGCGCCGGCGTCTCTCCCACATCCGCAGCAATGCGGGATGGTCAGTATCGACGAAATCGATGATCCGCACGTCGGTCTTGGCGGTGTGCGCCCGATGCAACCGTCCCGCGTACTGGCGCAGCGTTCCCTTCCACGAGATCGGCATGGCCAGGATCAACGTGTCCAGCGGGGGATGGTCGAAGCCTTCGCCGACGAGTCGCCCGGTCGCGAGCAGGATCCGCGGTGCGTCGGGTGGCAACGCATCAAGTTCGGCAATCAGATTCTCACGCTGCCGCTTCGACATCCGACCGTGCAGTACGAAGGGACGCAGATCGTGGTCCTCCAGCGAGCGCCTGATGCGGTCGAGATGATCGGTGCGCTCGGTCAGCACCAGGACCTTGCGACCGTGCTCGACAGCGCGTTGCGTCTCGACGGCGATTGCGGCGGTACGCTCCGCATCCTCTGCCAAGGCGCGGAAGATCGCCTGAATGCCGCTGTCTGCTGGCAGTTGTGTAGGTCTGCTGGGCGTCCGCGGGATGACCTCGAGATCGTGCGGAGCGCTGGCTGGCGGGCGCGCGGTATGTCGAATCGGTCTGCACTGCATGAAGATGATCGGCTGTCGACCGTCTCGGCGGATCGGTGTTGCCGTGAGCCCGAGGACGTAGCGAGCCTTGACGCGCTTGAGGATGGCCTCGAACGAGGTTGCGCTGACATGATGGCACTCGTCTACGATCACTTGGCCATAGTCCTCGACCAGCGGATCGACCTTGCCGTTGCGTGACTATGATGGGGGAACTTGTCAGCGCAACCGATGATCCGGGGCTTGTCCCAAACCGACAGACGCATGGCCTGGGCTCGGTAGAACTCCGGGTTCTGGAAAGCCGCAAGGCGAATCAGGCGGTTGCTCAGGGGTTGAGTGAGCTGCGCTTTCTCGACATACAAGCAGTCTGCGAGCGTGACGGTCAGCGCGGCGGGTAACGGCCCAGCTATCGTCCCGTTGCTGGCGGCGGACCGCTGCCACGGCCTGGCGAGGTCCTCCTCGTCGATGAAGGTGACGTCGAGCGGGTGCCTGGCGCCGGTGGCGCTCGAGATCGCAGGCTCGATATCCGTCGGTGCCATCGGCTCGATCGATGCGAGGAACGCCCACTGATCGGGGTGTATCCGCAGAGCGTCGTCTACGAATACGCTGTGGCCGGCGTCGCGGGGTTTCTTTTGCAGGGGCAGGGCAATCAAGTTGCCGAAGCCGCCCTTGGGCAGCGTGTCCTGGTTCGGGAACAGCCGGTCGTAGGAGTTCAGGCTGAGTTGGCGGGTACGGGCGCAAGTATGGCTGATCAGGGCTGCCCCCAGCCGTCTGGCGTCACGTGCTGGCACCGCCGTGGTGAAGAAGACCCAGGCGTGGGCGCCGTTGCCCGAGCGCGAGATCTCCAGTGCGACGGGTACAGCCAACTCACGACAGGAGCGCACAAAGGCTCTGGCATCCTCGCGCCATTCGGCCTTGCCGAAGTCGACGGCGAGAGAATTTCGCCAGGAGCGAAATTTCGCGCAAGCCCCGAAGGGGTTTGACCCATGGATGGGTCAAACAAAATGGCAGGTGTCGTCCGCCAGGAGCGGGTAGACGCCGATGGTCCGCTCGCCGGCAAGGTGACTGTAGATGACCGCATCGGATACCGGTATCAGCGAACGATTGCTGCAATCGACGCACTTGATGCGCGGCTTCTGGCAGATGCCTGGGCGCCACTCACTCGGGCCATCCATGGCCCTCGCCCTGCGGGCGGCTCCGCGTGCAAATTTGCAGTCCTGCAGATTTGTCGTTGCTACACGCCGGGGCATACCCTGACCTGCCAGTGGTCAGACTTTCCCAGCGTACCGGGTGCACATCGGTGCGGCCCCGGAACAGTCGCCGAAACAACGCGAGTTTGTCCGCTGTCGAGAGTTGGTTCCTTTCAGCCGGTCGACGCGACGCCGCTGTGGACGTGGCTGCCGGTTGCCGTCGCCAGTCGATGCCGTGCGACTCGAGCAGGCCGATCAGGCGCGCGTTCTCGGCTTGTAGCCTGGCGAGTTCATTGGCTTCGTCAGACATCGAGCGGGTTGCCCACTTCAGAATCGGTAAGCGCCGGCGGCACCCGGCCTGCTCACATTGCGCATTTACGCTCAGATGTAAAGCGTTGAATTACTTCAGATCGTGCAGTGTTCGAACGATACTGCCCGGTTGCTCGAGACGTCAATCTGCGGGTCGCTGTCAGGCATGGTGAGGAGCCTACAGCGCTTGGTAGGCGTGCGCTGGGGGTATTTTCGACCGGGCCGAATTTCTGCCCCCAATCGTGCTCCCAGGTCTCGGCTGCTGGAGGAAGCGCAAGTCGGCGCTCCTGTTGACCGGTGTGGCGCGGTCAGGTGTGGCAATGCGGTAATGCGGGCTGCCGGGGTCGCTAGTACTCTCGACAACTCATGAGGTTCCGCTCGATCCCTGAGGGGTCTGGGGAGGAAGGCACACTCAATCCGATCGAACTTTAATTATTCACCTTATAAATATTCTATAAGATACTGATATTTAATATAAATATGGGCTGAGAAGCGGCGACCACATAGCCCTGTAGATCAATAGATTGGTTTGTTTGACGCTCGAAATACCCCCATTGATGCCCCCGGATCGTTTCGGCTGACACTTTGGCCAAGCTTAGGCCGACTTTATCGCAAGACAAGGCTGGAGAGGTCCTTA
>JAGRHX010001007.1 GCA_020444775.1 Gammaproteobacteria bacterium | reverse complement strand
CGCTGCATGGATTGCGGCGTACCCTTCTGCCAGTCCAATGATGGTTGTCCGATCTACAACCTGATTCCCGAGTGGAACGATCTGGTCTACCGGGATCACTGGCGTGACGCGCTCGATCGCCTGCACAAGACCAATAACTTCCCGGAGTTCACCGGCCGGGTCTGCCCCGCGCCGTGCGAGGGTGCGTGCGTGCTGGGGATTACCGATCCACCGGTGACCATCAAGAACATCGAGATGGCGATCATCGATCGGGGCTTCGCCGAGGGCTGGGTCGTTGCTCGACCACCGGCTGAACGCACCGGCAAGACCGTCGCGATCGTCGGTTCCGGCCCGGCCGGGCTTTCGGCGGCCGCGCAGCTCAATCAGGCGGGACACGAGGTGACCGTCTATGAGCGCGACGATCGTATCGGTGGGCTGCTCATGTACGGAATTCCGAACATGAAGCTGGACAAGACCACGGTGGTCGACCGACGTATCGACCTGCTACGCGCCGAGGGCATTCGCTTCGTCACCAATGCGAATGTCGGGGATGGCAGCAATGGCAGCATCGACGTCAACCGGCTGCGCGAGAACAACGACGCCCTGCTGCTGGCAACCGGCGCTACCGTGCCACGCGATCTACCGATCCCCGGTCGCGAGCTGGACGGCGTGCACTTCGCCATGGAGTTCCTGCGTGCGAACACCCGCAGCCTGCTGGATTCCAACCTCAGCGACGGCAAGTACATCTCCGCCAAGGACAAGCATGTCATCGTGATCGGTGGCGGCGACACCGGCGCCGATTGCATCGGAACCTCGCTACGACATGGCTGCAAGTCGGTCACGAACTTCGAGCTGTTCCCTAGACCTCCAGCGGAGCGCGGCGCGAACAACCCATGGCCGACCTGGCCGGTGATCTTCCGCACCGACTACGCTCATCAGGAAGCCGCCGCCGTGCAGGGCGATGACCCACGCGTCTACTGCATCTCGACCACCGAGTTCGTCGCCGACGAGCAGGGCCGGGTCAAGGCGCTGAAGACCGTGGACGTCGCCTTCAAGGATGGTCGCTTCGAGAACGTCGCCGGCAGCGAGCGGACCTGGCCGGCGGACCTGGTGCTGCTCTCGATGGGCTTTCTGGGCCCCGAGCACGCGGTATCCGACCCACTCGGGATCGACTACGACGAGCGCTCCAACTACAAGGCCGTATACGGTCGCTACGACACCAATCAGGCAAAGGTGTTCGCGGCTGGCGACTGTCGTCGCGGCCAGTCCCTGGTGGTTCGCGCCATCAACGAGGGGCGTGAGGCGGCCCGCGAGATCGATCGCTACCTGATGGGGTCGACCCAGCTGCCTTGAGGGGCTATGAATCAATCCCACGTCCTGACCGGTCCGCCTGCCGTCGCGGCGGGCCGGGCTCCAGCGTAGCGCCAAAGTCGGCTCGCGGAGGGCATCGGAACCGCGCCGCGATCAGGACGCTTCGCGCAGCTGCTGTGCCGTCTGGAAGGGACGCGGCTTGCCGATCAGATACCCTTGGACATAGTCGACACCCATCTGTCGAAGCCGGTTCAATACTGCCTCGTTCTCGACGCGCTCGGCGATTGTGCGCTTGCCCATGACATGGCCGATCTCGTTGATCGAGTTGACCAGCGCCATATCAATCGGGTCATCGACGATGTCCTTCACGAACATGCCGTCGATCTTCAAGAAATCCACGGGAAGGTTCTTCAGGTAGGCAAACGACGACAATCCGCTGCCAAAGTCGTCGAGTGCGAAACGGCAGCCGATTCGCTTCAGTGACTGCATGAAATGCGTCGCTGTACCCAGATTCGAGATGGCGGCAGTCTCGGTCAGCTCGAACACGATCTTGTCGGCCGGCACGCCACTCGCACGAATCGCGTCGGTGATGAAGTCCAGAAACTCGTCATCGCCCAATGACTGACCCGAGAGATTGATCGCGCACGCGCTCAGCCTGGCCAGGGCACGCGGATCGTCGCCCAGGATCGACAGGGCGCGTTTCACCACCCAACGGTCCAGCGCACCAATCAGGCTGTAGCGTTCCGCCGCCGGCAGGAACTTGTCAGGGCCAATCAGGCTGCCATCCTCGTCCAGCAAACGCACCAACAGCTCGTAGTGCTCGCCACGCTCCGCCGTCGCGGACAGTGCGTGGATGGGTTGACACACCAGACACAGACGGTCGTCGTCGATGGCCTGCTGCAGCCGCAGCGCCCAGTGCATCTCACCCTGGCGGATGCTGAGCTCAGTGTCGTTCTCCGTGTGCACATGGACTCGATTGCGGCCCTGGTCCTTGGCCGCATAGCAAGCGGTGTCGGCCGCGCTGAGCACCTCGTTGACGGTGCCGCTGTGGGCATTGACCGGGACCACGCCGATGCTCACCCCAACCCTGAACAGCTTGCCCCGCCAGCTGAAGCGGAAGGCCTCGACCGCGTCGCGCAGCTCCAGGGCCAGGCGGCGCGCATGGATACCATCGCAATCGTTCAGCAGCACCGCAAACTCATCACCACCCAGACGCGCCAGGCTGTCAGTCTCGCGCACACACGTGCTCAGCATGCGTCCGAGCTGACGCAACAGCTCATCGCCGGCGGCGTGACCGCAGGTGTCGTTGATGATCTTGAACTGGTCCAGATCGAGAAAGCACACGGCATGCTCACCACCGCGATCGACGCAATCGTCCAGGACACGACGCAAGCAGGCCTCGAACTCGCGGCGATTGAGCAGATCGGTCAGCGAGTCGTGACGCGCCTGGTACAGCAGACGCTCAGACAGCCGGTGAGTCTCGGTGATGTCGGTGTAGCTCTTGACGAAACCGCCGTCGGGCAGCGCGCGCAGACGCATCTCCAGCACCATCCCATCCGGCCTGATGTGCAGCGAACGATGCGGCGCGCTCTGGCGCGCCTTGTCCATGTACCGCTGCACCAGTTGCTCGGTGTCGCCCGTGCCGTACTCCCCCCGCTCGACGTTGTAACGCACGAAGTCGATCAGTGGGTCACCCGGCGAGAAGCGTTCCTCGGGCAGATCGAACAGCTCCAGGAAGCGCCGGTTGTAGGCCACCATGACCATATCGGCATCGACCATGCAGATGCCCTCGTCGGTGTTCTGAAGCGTCGCTTCGAGCTGCGCCGACTTGACCATCAGAGCGTTCTGCGCGGCCAATCGCTCGCTGACATCCCTGATGCTGGCGCGAAGCAGACGGCGCCCGGTGAACGGCAACATCACCAGCTGCACCTCGGTCGGCACGCTGCGCCCGCTAGAGTGCAGATGCGTCCACTCGAACAGCACACGCTCGCCGGACTCGGCCCGCGCCAGCAGCGTTAGGGCCAGTTCGGCCGATGAGGTGCCGCACGGCTGCAGCCGAGGGCTCAGCGAGATCGGATCCCGGGACTGAAGCTGCTCACGCTCCAGCCCGAACAGCTCGAGGGCGTTGGCGTTGGCGTCGATGAACCGCATCAGATCCAGATCGAACAGCACGATCGCCTCCGGCGCGTTCTCCACCAGGGTGCGATAGCGCGCCTCGCTCTCACGCAAGCGCTGCTCACTGGCGTACACGAGCGCCTGCTCACGACGCCGGCGCACGCCCTGAACCCATTGCAGCAGGACCACGGCCATCAGCAAGGCGCTGGCCAGCGACAGGATCACGGCCAGACCGCCGTAGTCGGGCGCTGCGGGCGGATTGACGACCACGCTTCGGGGTGGCGCGCGCCGCGGGTCGAGACCGGCGCGCGCCAACGCCTGTCCGTCCAGTGTCGGAACGTTCGGGCTCTCGCGCAGGATCGGCAGGTCGGCGACCGCTGTACCGCCGAGGATGGCCAGCGCCAGACGCGCCGCGGCCTCGCCCTGAGCCTCGAAGTCGACCACGACCCCACCGACCGCGCCCAGACCGACCTCGTGCTTGCGCAGGGCGTATACCGGTGCCACCTCGTTGGCCGCCAGCAGGCGGACCGAATCGGGATAGCTGATCACCTGCCCTTCACGATCACGGAACAAGGCCAGACGTAACAAGGCCTGTCCGGGCTCGCGATTGGCGATCCAGCTCTCGAGCTCCGACCAGCTGGTGTTCGCCATGCTGAGATGACGTAGACGCACACCATCCAGCCGCTCGCCCAGGGCCTGCCAGGCCTGAAGGTCGGCACGGCCGCTGGTGGTGTCATCTACGACCGCGAAGATCTCGCGCAGCTCGGGTGACAGGCGCCGCGCCAGACGCACCGTGTCGGCCATCGACACGTGCTCGACCACGCCAGTCACTCGTGGGTTGGCATCCAACGCATGCGCCTTGCGCAGATCGTTGACGGCCAGGAACACGATTGGTGCCCCCCTGAAGAGGCCGTCCTGGTGCTCGAGCGCGAAATCCAGCGCGTTGTCGTCCGAGGCCAGCACCACATCGTACGCCGGTAACCGGTCCAGCTTGTGGCGCAGCAGATTGGTGAAGACCTCCCGATCCGACAGCCGCGGATGACGCTTGCTGTCCATGTACTCGACGTCGAGCTGCACGTTGCGGCCGCCTAGGACCCGGTCGACGCCGTCCGCGATCGGTCGGGAAGAAGCAAAGGTTGGATGATAGGCATAGAGCAGCAACACCCGACTCGCGGTCCGGGGCGCATCCGCAGCGTGGGCCACCAGCGCCGTCGCCAGCCAGAGCACGCCCGCGACGCCGATCCAACTCAGGATAGATGCGACGGTTCGCAACGTTCGTCGTGGGAAATGCGGAGCGACGGGCACGGCTCTTCCAGTTGGGCTGGCATTGTTGCGGACGACCAGGGCGTTGCGGACGACCAGGGCGGCGGTCCGCGGCCATCCTGGCCGCGCTGGCGACCGGCCCCAGTCGCCATTAGGAGTCGCCAATAGGATTTGATCTATGGCGACCTCGGCACACCAATCTTTAGCCCCGGATCTTCCAGTAGTGACTGTACGCCACGGATTCGCCGTGCGCGGTCGGCCTTCGATCTTGCGCGTCTCAGGTGAGCAGGGAGGCAAGCACCCCGCCGCAGCCCTTCACCTCATGGGCTCGAGCCCGCTGGATCTCGCCGCTGATGTGGTAACCGTCCAGACCGCACTCACATCGTCCGCGGCCCAGCTCGGCGATGTCGCCGGTGACAAAGAAACCGGGATAGGAGGTTGCAAAGGGGTCCAGGAAACCGAGCAGGCCACGCCCGGTCGTGCCGATGGCCCCCAGGTAGTCCTCGTCCAGCACCAACGGCTCGACCAGAGGCGGCACGTGGTAGCGGCCGTACGCGCAGCTCATCAAGGTGCAATTCAGCTCCGCGGTCGAATAAGCATCGACAAAGCCATCGCCGGCCACGGATGCATCGCCGACTCCGGACAGACCGAGCACCTCGTCAACCATGGCACGCAGCTGCGCCGCGCTGATTCGTTCGTTGCTGAACGATTTCCAGCCGCCACCGGAGGACACCATGCTGCCAGTTCGTAGCGGACGGCAACCGCCCGCCTCGCGGATCCCCAGACACATCCGCCTCAGCAGGAAAGGCGGGCCGAACACAAGCACTGGCAGAGCCTGCTCGGTGCACTCGTCCAGGAATGCCACGGTTCGCGCCGCGGCCTGGGCCTGGGCCTGGTCGGACAACCCGAACACCTGATTCAGACGCTCGGCGTCCAGCTGGCTGGCCTGCTCGAGCTGTTGCCCGCCGACATCGAGGTCGAGGTGATAGTGCGCACGAACCGCCAGTCGCGCCAGACCCGCGGCAGCACCGAGTATGCCCAGACCGTGACCGCGCGGCCCGGCTATCAGGCAGGCGAATCGGCGCGGCCTCCCGGTCTGCGGATCCATGAACCAATCGGTGCGCGCGTAGCTGCGGCTGTTCTCCATCAGCGCCTTGAACGCACGCGCGTCGCGCGGCACGAAAGACATGCGACCGGAGGTACCACTGGAATAGCTCAGATGCACGCCCTGACCGGCCAGCCAGCTCGACCACTCACGCACCCCAGCCAGCCCATGCTCGGGCGGCGCGCTCAGTTCAGTGGCATGGATCTCACCCAACCAGCGGGTCATGCGCCCGAAATCCCCTGTCTGCAACCAGGCAGGGTCGTAGGACTTGAACACCGCATCGGTCACCAGCAGCTCGTTGACGATCAGATCCAGCAGCTCGTCGGTGTCCTCATCGGCGGCGTCCGCGTCGGGCCGCAGGCCCGCTGACTCGGCCAGCCCCGCATAGACCGGAATCCGTGCCAGGTAGTGACGATGGTTGAAACGAATGGCCTCGTGACGGACCTGTTCCCAATCCGGATCGATGGGCTGACCCTGACTCCAACGACGCGCGAACTCGAGCAGCCGCGACAACAGCACCTCGCGGATCCGCTCCAGCTCCGGGTCGACGACCCGGACACCGTGTGGCGAAGCTTGAACCGCCGTCCCTGTACGCTCTGAAATCACACTCAAGCGCTCTCACCGATGATCTGCGGCAGCTGCGCCGCGTGCTCGGCCAGCAGCCGGCCGATGGGTCCTGCCGCCTGATCGGGAGACTGCAGCAGGCACAGATGGTGCGTGTCTCGCAGCTGCAGACGCCGATTGTCCGGCAGCAGCCCGGCCAGCGTATCGGCGCATTGCACGAACGCCTCCAGCTCCTGATCGCCGACGATCAGCAGGCTCGCGGCGCGAATCCGTCGCACCTGCTCCAGGTCCTGCTCCGGCATGAAGACGTTGCGGATGACGAAGCCCTCGAGCTCTGCCCAACGATGGCGCGTCACCAGGCTGCCAAGGGCGTCCTCCAGACCCGGGACCGTCTCCACGCCACGCCAGGCGACGCAATTCATCCAGCACTGACGCAGGGCCTCACCACGCTGTCCCTGCATGTAACGGCTGAACAGTTGCATATAGGCCTGTTGCACCTGGGGATCCTGCGGTCCTCCTGCGATCGTCGGCCCGGCCAGCACCAACGTGCGGAAATGGTCCGGCACCGTCATCGCCGTCTGCAGCGCGGCCACCGTGCCAAAGGAGAGCGCAATCAGATGCCGGACATCGTGCTCCTCGCAAAACCGCGCCAGCCGTCGGCCGATCCCATCCAGCGACACGCTCGCGTCGATGTCCGCCGAGCGACCATGACCGGGAAAGTCCAGACCGATATGACGCCAGCCCGGAAGCCGTTCCCACATCGCGCCCCAGGAGCTGGAATCCAGGGTGTAACCGTGCAGCCACAGCACCCGGTCGCCGTCGCCCTCGCTACAGCGCCCCCATATCTCCGGACCATCGCCCTTGATCAGTGGCGTCGGCTCGATACCCGATAGCAGCGCGGACATCAATGCCCACCGCTGACGTTCGGGTCGGTCCGGGTGCGCTGCGCCGCGCGTGTGCCGAGCATGAATTCCCCGATCGAGCTCTCTTCCAGATAATCCAGCCCGGCCGCGCGCGAGAAAAGGTCGGCATGTCCGCCACCGAGCGCGCAGGGCGCAAGCTGCATCGCCGTGGCGACCAGATACATGGTCTGATACATCGCGCCCAGATTCTTCAACATCACCGCATAGGCCATCGACTGGTACTTGAACTGTACCCGCTGAAAGCGCGCGGCGAGAATCAAGCCAATCTGCGACGGCTGCTGCAAGGTGCCGGTGATGGCCATGATGTTGGACAGCGAATCCAGCTCCGGGCCCGGCTCGGCGACCTTGACCAGCTCATGGTCCAGCGCCCGATAGTGATACAACCCTCGCGCCAGGCCACGGCAGTTCTCGACCAGCGGATATATCTCGATCTCATGCAACGCGCCGCCGCCGGGCGTCGGTTTCCAGCATACGCCCGCCTGCTCCGCGACCTGTTTCACGCGAGCGGTCCGGTACAGGAACTCGGCGAGCTGTTCGAGCGTGATTGGATTGTCGTTGTCCTGCTCGCGAATCGACTCGCGTGCTTCCAGGATACGGGTGAACGCCGGCTCGCTGTCGGCGAGGACGTCCAGATCGGGCCGCGACAGCGCAACCACGTCGTTGCTCATGCGCGGCTTCTGCACCGGCAACATCTGGAATCGATCCTTGAAGGGGAAGGTCCCGCCAAAAGGACCATCGTGTCGACCGAGCCGGCTACGCGAGTGGAACAGCAGGTCGTGAAAATCCCATTGCGCAAGGCTGGCCGTGCTCTGCTCGGGATCGGGCTGGTCTGCTGACACGCTGACCAGCGCGTCCATGCTGTGCAGGAAGCCGAGCAGACTCCCGACCACCTCGGGCGACAGACCACTGTCTTGTTGCAGGGTGTGTGCGGACACGTCGCTGGCGAGTAGGTGTAGAAAGGCACTGGCCTTCGGTGAGCGCAGCCGCAACTCGGCGTGTCCACAAGGTGAGATGAGCCTTGCGACACCGTCTCGCACATGCCAGCAGGCGAACTTGGAAAGCCTGTACGCGGCGCCCTCGGGCACCTTCTTCGGTCGCATGTCGAACAGTGCCGAGACCGGATGCAGGGTCGCCAGGGGCTCACCGTCACTGACCAGGGTGGTTGCGAGCATCGCATGTTGGGCGAGGCGCCCGATCGCCTGCTGCAGTCGTGGCAACCCACCAGGACCGTCGCTGGTGAGCACGTCCGGATAGAGCGCCTCCATGCTGCTGCCCCCGTCCCGGGCAAAGCGTGACAGCGCTCGCGACAGTCCCTCGCTACACGGCGATATACGCAAGCCCGGCCTGAAGGCGCTGGGCGGCGTCTCGATGACATAGGCGCCATCGTCTGTGGTGGAGGCGACAAGGCCATCGATGTAGGACAGCAGCACTTCGTGGGTCACGGGGCATCCTCAGACAAAGCAGGCGATGGGATTGAGCTCGCTCTCATCGTGGGCACATGGCAGCCAGCCCTGCCCCACCGGCACCTCATAGAGCCGCCCCGGCGCGAGACGACGCCAGAAATGACGTAGACCGGGCACGATGACCCGTGCCACCGGCAGTCCGATATCCGGTCGGGTCTGGTCGATGACCAGCGTCTCCAGACCGACCTCGGCAAGACGCGAAACCAGCATGCGTACGTCCTCCCGCACATCGTCACTGCGCAGATCCTGGAAGTCGGCGCGGGTCCGCGGGGCCAGCTCGGGCAACGGGGTCAAATAGGGCTGATTGGCGTAGGTGGCCGTCTGCCACCAGTGCACGGTGTCCTGCGGCATGAAGCGATACACCGTCTCGCCGCTGGGCTTGAAGGTGGTCAACGCAGGTAGATATTGATTCGCTTCCTTGAGCGCATGGAGCAGCGCGGTGGCCGGATCCAGATGACAACCGAAGCCGACCAGGATGTCCTCCACCGGATAGTCTTTTCGCCTCGAAACGGCAACGTACACCGGCACACCCAGGTCTGAGCTGATATCGAGCACGTGCAGATCGCGCTTTAGATTGTCGGCATAGTGGCGCTGCATCTCGGCCCAGTAGGCCACACCGAAAGTCTCACCGGCGAGCGACGGGCGGCGCACACGGTTGTACCACCATAGCGCCACTGCATCTCGCTCGATCAGCTCCAGCAACCCGGACCGGATCGCATGCTCCAGGCTCGGTCCCGCCGCGCAGCCATTGCTGTCGGCGCCACAGAAGTAGCGGTTACCGTCACGATAGCCGTAATAGCAGTAGGCAGCGGGTACCAGGCGCTCGCGCTCGTGGGTCAAAGACCAGGCACGGACCCAACCGATGGGCTGGTCCAGTGGGAGCAGCTCCGGCACCAGCTCACGCTCGTTCATCACCTTGGGGTTGGTCAGGTCACGCTCCGCATACTGCCGATCGCTGTACAGGCACAATGACTGGATGGAGACCGCCTGGTCCCCCAGGTTGGACAAGGTGTCGGTGTGAACCGCTTCGTCTCCCCACCAGATGCCGCTATAGCGTTCGATGGACTCGCACACCGCGACCACCCGCGCCTCGAGATCGCTGGCCCCCTTGCCACCGCTACGCGCCACTTGCCCTGCCATCAACGCGCGGGCGTCCGGTCGCAGCGTAGGGAAGTAATGACCAGCAAGGTAGTTGTGACTGCCCTGCTCGGGCGAATCCTCGCGCCGGGTCAACGACGTCACCACGCCGGTGATCGGGCTCACGTGCACCTGCAGTTGCTGCCAGGTCCGGGCCAGCAGACGGGCGCGCGCATCGTCGTCGGCGTCAGCGTCCTCGTCGCTCACCGGACGGGACACGAGGTTGACACGTGGATCGGCGTCCGCCGGCTCGCCACAGGCCTGACACTGCGGACGACGCACGACCCGATGACGTTCGAGCGCCGCGTCGTTCAGATCCAGGCACAGGATCTGGTCGATCAGCGTATCCCGATCGCGGGCGAAGAAGCGCGCCAGCTCGAGCACGGCCAACCCGACCGAGGACTGCAGGTTCGCGCCGCTCAGCGCGCGCGCCGGGTAGATCCGATCCTCGCCACGCTGGCGGCCGAGAAAATACTCGAGCTGCCGGTTATAGCGCAGACGTGATTCCAGACACTGCCAGCACGCCCCCATCCCGGGTACGAAAATTGGGCCGACCCAGGTCTGCAGACCGCCGCAGCGAACCAGCATCCACGGCTGCCGGTGCTCGAGCTGCTGTCGATTGATCTCGGCCAGCTCCGGATGACGGTAGGAATCGGTGAACACCACACGCATGCCACGCTCGCCGGTGCGGATACCCAGGCCCTCACCAGCCGCCATGAACGCCGCCCTGACCTCGTCGGACGGAACCGCCCCGAGGCTCACCACATGGATGGGGGTACGGGCCAACGCCGCCAGCGCCGGCTTCGCGGCCAGCCCCATGGCGTCCCAGACCGGCGAGTGCACCGGCGTCTCGCCTGCCGCCTCGAACACCAGGCCCTGCCGTTCCAGACGCTCCAGCGCCGCGAGCAGCTTTGGCATGGGCACCCGGGCGCCGAGCTGCTCGAGCAGG
>JAGRHX010001006.1 GCA_020444775.1 Gammaproteobacteria bacterium | reverse complement strand
CGGGCTTCATCGACACCCATTTCCATGCCGTCGATCCCTTCGCCACCAAGATGTCACTGCGCGACGGCGTGACCACCGGCATGGACCTCGAATTCGGCGCGGTGAACGTCAACGATTGGTACGCGAAGAAGGCCGAGGAAGGCTGGCAGGTCAACTACGGCACGACAACCAGCCACAACGGCGCGCGGATGCGCGTGCTCGATCCGGAGACCGGCATCGACGAGCCGGTCGATTTCTCCAATGCGCAACTATACATCGCCAAGGCGCTCTCGGATGGCGTCGCCGGCTGGTCCGTCACGCGCAGCACCATCGATCAGATGAATGCGGTGATGGAGATCCTCGACGAGGACCTCCGCGCCGGCGCGCTCGGCGTCGGCATCGGCGCCGCCTACATGGCAACCGGCATGACCAGCTACGAGATGTTCGAGGCCCAGCGCACCGCCGCCCGTTACGGGCGTCTCGCCTCGGTCCACACCCGCTACCATCTGTCGGCCGAGACACCGACCGAGGCGCCGATCGCCTTCGACGAGGCCTTCACCAACGCCATGCTGCTCGACGCGCCGTTTCTGATGGCGCATGACAACGACTATGGCTGGTGGGAAATCGAGGAGAAGCTGCAGCTCGCCCGCGCCAAGGGGCTCAATATGTGGGCGGAGTACTACCCGTATGACGCCGGCTCAACCGTGGTCAGCGCCGATTTCCTCCAGCCGGCGATCTGGCTGGACACCTACGGCAACACCTATGAGGAGACGCTCTACGACCCGCTGCAGGACAAGTTCCTGACCCGTGAAGACTATGACGACCTCGTCAAATCCGATCCGGGGCGGTCGATGGTCGTCTTCCTGCCGCCACGCCGGGCGTGGATGCCTTACTGGCTGACCATTCCGCACATGACCGTCGCCAGCGACGCCATGGCCGGGGTCGGCACCGACGGCAACCTGCTGCCCTGGGACGCGGATTATTCCGAATATGCAGGCCACCCCCGCACCGCCGGCACTCACGCCAGGACCCTGCGCATGGGGCGCGAGCAGGGCGTGCCCCTGATGTTCAGCTTGGCACAGCTCAGCTACTGGACCGCGCTGCATATGGGCGACGCCGGCCTGCAGGACATGAAGAACCGGGGCCGGGTCCAGGTCGGCAAGGTCGCGGACCTGACGCTGGTCGATCCGGATACGGTCACGGACAACGCGACCTACAAGGCCGGCGAGAACGGCCTGCCGTCGACAGGCATCCCCTATGTGATCGTCAATGGCGAGATTGTTGTGCGCGACTCCGAGGTCCTCGACGTGAAGGCCGGGCAGCCGATCCGCTACCCGGTTGAGGCGCAGGGGCGTTACCAGCCCGTCGGCGTCGCAGAATGGATCAACGAGAACACGATCCTTTCGACACCCTACCCATCGACGCCGGACGATACGGGAGCCGCCACCGAGCTGGGCGACAAGTAAGGCGCATAGTCGATTGTCATCGGCACGTGACGGGCGGCTAGACGCGGCTCGCCAGCGCCTCGATGGCGTCGACCACGTCATAGGGGTCGATTGCCTGCATGCAGCAGCGGCCGCCGGGCTCGCGGTCGCAGGTGCGCCGGCGGCATGGCGCCTCCCGGTAGGAGGAGGCGATCACCGTCTGGTCCTTGCCGTATGGCCCGGTGAGGCCGGGGTCGGTCGGTCCGAACAGCCAGATGCCGGGAACGT